>WOUW01000038.1 GCA_009773055.1 Paracoccaceae bacterium | reverse complement strand
GCTGCACTTCGATGTCGATGTCGAGGCTTTCGGCCATGCGCTTGACGCGGGCCTTTGCGGAAAGGTCCGTGAACTTCGGCGCACGGTTCAGCACATAGCGCACCTTGTCATGCGGCAGCGCCTCGGCCTTCAGGGCACGAATGAAGCGCAGGATGTTCTGGGCCGAGCGAAGATCAAGTTCCAGAAGCGCAAAATACACGTGGGACCGGGTCAGGACCGCCTCGGTCCAGGCGACGACGGCCGAGGGCATGTCGACGATGACGAAGTCGAAGTTCGCCTGCGCGGTGTCGAGGATGCGACCGACATCTTCTGGCGACACAACCTCGAGGGGCAGCATGTCGGCGGGCGCAGTGAAGACGTGCAGCTTCTCGTTGAAAGTCAGCATCGACTTGATCAGCGAATCCGCATCAAGGCCCGCCGTATCGGTCAGGATTTCCAGAACGGCTTCTTTCCGCGGCAAATCCAAGTAGGTGGCGACCGACCCGAACTGGAGGTCGAAGTCGATGACGCAGACGCGCATGCCTTCGGTTTCCGGGAGCAGGCACAGCTCCCAGGCCAGGTTTGCTGCAAAGGTGGTGGCACCGACACCGCCGGCCATGCCATGCACAGGCAGGATGACGCCATTGCGGTCGCCCTTCGCCTTGAAGACCGGGTTGAACGTGCCGGTTTCCGGGTCATAGCCGTCCGGCATCACCGGAACGGGCTTGCGCAGCCGTTCGATGGAGTCATGCAGCGCACCTTCCGGCAGCGGGTAGGGCACGAAGTCGTCGGCCCCAAGCTTGAGCATCTGGTGCAGGACCGAGGGGCTGACCTGGTTGGCGATGAGCAGAACCTTGATCTTCTTGGCCTTCGCCGCCTTGATAACGTCGTTCATCTTCGACAGCTCGCTCTCGTCCTCGCTGTCGACAGCGATGGCGACGAACTGCATGCCGGTGCTGTCGGGCTGTTTGAGGAACACCAGCGCATCCTCGAAGTTGAGGTCACCCCAGGCTTCGCCAAGCTCCTGCTCCATGTCGTCGATCAGAAGATCGAATCGCTGCACGTCGCGCGAAATTGTGCAGGCGAGGATCGGCGCCGGATCGCTTTGAACTGTGGCTTTGCTCGTCATAACGCGTCAGGTCCTTTCGGTGCGGGGCTTTTGCACATAATTCCAAGGGTTTGGCGGCACAGTCTTCGGCGCAGTCAACTCTTGGGACGTTGGGCCCCAGAACTCATCTCATCTGGTGGACCTTGTTCAAGAATGGTGGCGATAATTGGGCTAAATGGGCCTGTTTCTGGGATTATGACGATTCTGGAAACGAAGAGGCCGGGCACTTGGCCCGGCCTCCTTTCTGGAAGGATTGCGACGTATCAGCCGCCGGCAGCCGCGTCGGCCTTCTGGCCGGCGTGCGGACGGACGCCGCTGGTAATGTATTCGCGCCAGATGATCTCGGCGTATTTGCCGTTCAGGACCAGCGGATTCGACTTCACGAAGCCAGACACTTCGGTCACCGTGCGGCGGTTGCGGACTTCCGCCGCATTCGTTGCGATCAGCGGGCGGGTTTCGCCGTAGGAGACGCCCGCCTCAAGCCGCGAACGGCTGATCCCCTGCGAGGTGAGATAGGCCACCGCCGCCTGGGCCCTGCGCAGGCCGAGACGCTGGTTGTAGCCGTTCGAGCCAACTTTGTCTGCGTGCCCGAAGACGCGGAAGCGGACCTCGGGGAACTGCTTGATGAAGGTCGCCTGCTGTTTCAGGATCGACCGGGCTTCGTCCGACAGCTCGGCGCTGTTGAAGGCGAAGTTGATCGTGTCCGGCACTTCTGCGGCAAAGCGTTCGGCAAGGGCCACGGTGTACGACAGCTCGCCCGACTGGATGAGCGCGTTGTTCATCGTGGCGTTGCCGAACTGGCCCTTGTCGACTTCCGAGCCAAGCTCCCGGTCCCAGGAGACCGAGGATTCGCCGCAAGCGGTCAAGGCGAGTAGCGCCGTAGCTGCGATGAGTTTGGGAAGCATGCGGGTCATCTCCTTACTCCATCACATAGCCGTAGGAGGAACTGAAGTCCTGCCGGGCCACTTCTGCTGCCGCGCCCCGTTTCGGGCCCTTTGCCACATCGCCGAACAAGAACAACTCGCGTTCGGTCGGGATGCGCACCCGGTCCGTCGGGAGCGCCAGCGCCTCGCCCGCCACCGGAGTGACAAGGTGCGGCGTGACGATTATCACGAGTTCGGTCTGCGCCCGCTGGTATTCCGAGCTGCGGAACAGCGCACCAAGGATCGGAATGTCGCCGACCCATGGCAGTTGCGAGTTCAGGTCGCGGAAGTCGTCCTGCAGCAGGCCTGCGATGGCAAAGCTTTCGCCATCGCGCATTTCGACGGTTGTCGAGGTTTCGCGGCGCTTGAAGGCGTCGATGACGAAGCCCGAGACGTTGATACCGTTGGCTGTGTCGATCGACGACACTGCAGCGTCGATAGTCAGGTTGATGATGTCCTGATCGACCACCACAGGGGTGAAGTTCAGTTCGACACCGAAGGGTTTGAATTCCACGGTGACGGTGTTGTTGGTCTGCGATACCGGGACGGGATATTCGCCGCCGGCGAGGAACTTCGCCTCCTGGCCTGAAAGTGCGGTCAGGTTCGGTTCCGCCAGGGTGCGAACCATGCCCTTGGCTTCCAGAGCCTCGAGCAGGACTTCGAATTGCAGCCCGCCGATTGACCCGCCGAATGCGACGCCGCCTGCAACGTTTTCGCGCAAGGCCAGCGTTGACCCGAGCCCGTTGCTGCCGCTGAGGTAAGTGCCCGTTTCACCGCGCAGCTTCCCGCCGTCGTTTATCGCGAGCGAAGACGAGAGGTTCTTCGTGATCGTGCGGTTCACTTCGGCGAAGCGCACCTTCAGCATCACCTGCTGCGTGCCGCCGACGACCATGAGGTTCGATACGCGCTCGGGTGCGTAGCGGTTTGCAAGATCGAGCGCGCGGTCGAGTTTCGCGGTCGAAGAGACCTGACCGGACAGCACGATGCCGTCATTTGCGGTTCTCACCTCGATCTGTTCGCCCGGGAGGATCTGCTGCAGACGCTCCTTGAACTCGGCGATGTCGGGCGTCACATGCACTTCGACGTTAGAGATCAGTTGCCCATCCGGCGACAACAGCGTGAGCGTCGTGCGCCCAGGTGCCTTGCCGAGGACGTAGATGGATCGGTCGGACAAAGTGGAAATGTCCGCGATGCCAGGGTTTGCGATCGAGAGTTCCGCGAAAGGAACATCACTTTCGACGACAACGGCCCGGTTCATCGGAACGTTGAGGGATTCAGAGGCCTGGCCCTGCATCACGCGCAAGACTTCGGCCGAGACCGGCGTCATTGCCGTCGATGCAAGACACGCACCAATATAACCTGCTACCAGGAGTCGTTTCATGTTCATGTGATCTGCCCTTTCGACCACGCCTCGTTTGGGTCTTAAATGCCCTTGTGCAACGGAGAATGAACCAGACCGGGTTTTTTTGCAAGAATCAATGCGTTGGGGGGTGACCTTGATGTGGATAAACTGCAACAGGTCGCAAAGGGTTGGAAAAATGAAAAGGCGCGGCCCCAGATTATGTGGCCGCGCCCGAGGGTCTGAGTGGGTCGGTCCTACTTTTTGCAGGGGATCTCGACGGTGGTGTCCACAAGGACGCCACCGCTGCGCTGCTTGGCATAGCACTTCTCTTTCTCGACAACCTTGACTTCAGGGGCGACGACTTCCTCGACAATCCCGAGCATGGTATTGGTGTCGGTCTCGACCGTCCCGCTGATGGTTTCCGAAGCGTCGCGGGCCAGCGAAAGCGTCAGTTGTCCGGTCGCTTGGGCCTGCGCAAGGCGCGCAACCTGGTCTGGCGTCGCGGCAACCGTCACCGTCTGAGCAACAGTGCCCGAGCTGACTTGCCCCTCGTTGATGGCGTTGTCGACGGCAAGAACCAGAACAGCACTTTCGATCTGGCGCGTCATGCCACCTTCGACGCCCGACACGCCACCGGTCCAGAGAATGTCGATGTAGTCGTCCGGTTTCACGAAATTCGAGATCCCCGAGTCCATGCCCACGCGGATCGCAAAGGCCCGCTTGCCCTTCTCCAGCTTCGACGTCAGGCTTGCGAGCTCGCCCGGCTCGGTAACGCGACTGGCAAGGACAGGCTCGAATGCCTCGGTCGAGCGCATGATATAGCGCGGGCCATCGGCGTTTTCGGGGAAGAGCGCGGCCTTGTCGCGGAAAATTGTCTGCGGAAGGCTTTTTTCCGGCCAGAAGATTGCGACGACATCATCCTCGGCGAGCGCGTCTCCGTATTTCTTGGGCTTGGCGAAAACGAAGACCTCGACCAGTTTGCCGGCCTTGGCATTGAAGGCCTGTTCATTGCGCAACGCACCTTCAAGGTCCGCCATATAGCCCTGGATCATGTAGACCGCCACGCCGGCGAGTCCCATTCCGACGATGAGGACCAACGCAAATACTGCTCTCATATTACCCTCTTCATGCTGGGGCCGCCAGGGATCTGCCTAGGGTGACCCGACGGTTCTAGTAGTGCCACATCCACGACCCATCAAGGCAATATCCGGGAGCATGGATTGCGGACAGGTTCCATCGGCGAGACAATGCTGGCCGAATGCGGCGAAAGTTTAACAATCCTAGGTCATTTTGGCCTAGGTCATTTTGGGAGTCTTCAGGCAGATTGTTGCTGGAACATGCGAGCGGCCGCGCTTCTTGCGAAGCGCGGCCGGGAAAGGTCGCACGAAGCTGTGGTGTCAGCAGGTGATCGTGTTGTTGCTGAGCAGGCAGGTCTGCGCATCGCCAAGCTCGGTGCCAATACCGGAGGCGAGGTTCGAAACGGCCGGGCGTACGAAGTTGAACACGAGAAGGCCGAGGCCCACGATTGCGGCGGTCAGAACGACCCAGTCAACAGTAACAGCACCGGCATCGTCTTTCAGGAAGGCGGAAATCTTGGTCATGATCTTGTCCCTTTCTAAGGCGTTCAAGTGGCACTCAACCGGTTCGACTTGGCCAAGGCTTGAGCGTCGTTCGGTATGGGTCCATATGGCCTTGCAATCGTGGCAGGAATTTGTGCGCGGCGCGGTATTTCCGCGGTTGTGCAGAGTTGTTTTCGGCGTATCGCAGCGTCAGGAGCGACGCCGCTTCCCAGCAGACACTCTGGGCGGTGTCGGATGCGTCGCACCCTGCGCGGGTATTGTTCCTGAGCGGATCGGACAGCTTGCGATTGTCCCTTGCACCTTGGCGCACGCTGACGATCGGCAGGCGCGCAAGGGTGGAAACAAAACGAAACTGGCCGCGCTTCTTGCGAAGCGCGGCCAGGTTTAGGTCAGACTGACCTAATTCAGTTGCAGGAGGCTGTGGCGCCGTTGGCTGCCATGCAGGTCTGCGCGGCGCCCAGTTCGGCGCCGATGCCCTCAGCCAGGTTCGACACGGCCGGGCGGACGAAGTTGAAAACGAGAAGGCCGAGGCCCACGATCGCGGCTGTCAGAACGACCCAGTCAACGGTCACGGCACCGGCTTCGTCTTTCAGGAAGGCAGAGAACTTGGTCATTGTCTTATCCCTTTTTTTGATGCGTCATGTTTGATCCAACGGGTTGACGTGGCCTGGGCGTGACGGTCCGTCGGTCTGGCCTCAACATGCGCCGCAATCATGGCGGGATTTTGCGCAAAGCAGGGTTTTTCAGCGAATGTTTCGGGTCATTCTGCGGCCCATCGCTTCGGCAAAGGCCAAGCGTTCATATTGCACCGACGCACAGCGAGATGCGCTTGAACAATCGGACCGGCGTCAGCAAAGGAAACAGGTCGCACTTCTTCCGAAGCGCGACCTGTCATAGGTCAAACTGATCGGGATCAGTTGCAGGCGGCGGAAGCGCCGTTGGCTGCCATGCAGGTCTGGGCTGCGCCCAGCTCGGCACCGATACCGGCAGCCAGGTTCGACACGGCCGGGCGGACGAAGTTGAAAACCAGCAGGCCCAAGCCCACGATTGCTGCGGTCAGAACGACCCAGTCAACGGTCACGGCGCCGGCTTCGTCTTTCAGGAAGGCAGAGAACTTGGTCATGATCATATCCTTGTTTAAGGTGTCTACGTTTCACTCAACCGCTTCGATCTGGCTAGGTTCGCTGCCGTCTTCGTTCGGTATGGGTCTATAAAGCCCCCCAAACGTGGCAGCAGTTTGGACGAGAACCGAAGTTTTATGGACCGGCAGAGATTTTTGTCAGATGGGCATCAACCGCAGGAAAACAAAGAAAAAGATTCTTAGTAAACTCTTCATCCTTGGATGCTATGGCGTGGTTTTTCGGTCAATTCTGGCAGAATTGCCATGATTGGCGGCCGAAAGTTCTGGATACGCCCCCGGGAACCTGCGACTCTTACTGCAAAACAACGAGGCGAGCAGGCCCCGACAATGCGGAAGACAGTTTCCCGGATCGCAGCGATTCTCTGCGCGGCAGCGCCGTTTGCGGCTGATGCGGACGATTTCGCCTTCAAGCGGATCAAGGTGGGCGAGGGCCTGCCGGGCAAGCGGATCACCGTCCAGATCGACCCCGAAGAGCAGGCGCGCTATCTGGCGGCGCTGCCGAAGGTCGACCCCAATCCCGATCATGGGCTGGAAGAGCCAAAACCCGTCGAGATTGCCGCGGGCGAGCCGCGTCCGGCACCGGCCTCGTCCTACGACTGGTACTGGGACACGGTGCCCGCAGGGATCGAGGCCAAGGCGGACCGGTTCGACCTTGCGCTGGCGACACTTTCGAAGGGGCCGGACGGCACGGTCGTTGGCGCTCCCCGCTTGCAGCACATGCAGGAGGTTTCCGAGCAATACGGAAAGGACATCCTGCGGGCGACGCTGGATACGAACGTTTCGCCTGCGCTGGTGCTGGCGGTGATCGGCATCGAAAGTGCGGGAAAGTCGGATGCCGTCAGTTCCGCCGGGGCGGTGGGACTGATGCAGTTGATCCCCGCGACTGCGGAACGGTTCGGAGTGAAGGATTCGTCCGACCCCGTACAGAACATCAAAGGCGGGGTAGCCTATCTCAACTGGCTCTTGAACGAGTTCGACAACGACCCGGTGCTGGCGCTGGCGGCTTACAACGCCGGCGAGGGCGCGGTCGTCGCGAACAAGGGCGTGCCACCCTATGCGGAAACCCGGGACTATGTGCCAAAGGTGCTGGCAGCATGGCAGGTGGCGCAGGGGCTGTGCATCAGTCCGCCGATGCTGGTGACCGACCCTTGCGTGTTCCGGTCAACGATGGCGGGCGGCTGAGTCAGACGAAGACGTCCGACCAGTCCGGGTGCTTTTGAGCTTGCGCCCGGACGAAGGGACAGAGCGCCATGACCTTGAAGCCGTCTTTGCGCGCCGCAGCGACCAAGGCCTGAACCATTGCCAGACCGGCACCAGTGCCGCGGAAGCTGTCCGGGACGCCGGTGTGGTCGGCAATGAACAGGGTCGGTGTCGTGACCGAATAGGTCAGTTCGGCCTCTTCCATGCCGTTGCGGATCACGAAACGGCCCTTGGTTGCCCTGTGTTCGCGCGAGACAACATGGTCAGCCAATGATCGTCGCCTCGGTTGCGGCGCGAAGCTCTTCTTCCGTGACGCCGGGGGCAAGCTCGACGATGTGCAGACCCTTTTGGCCGACATCGAGGACACCGAGGTTGGTGATGATCCGGTCAACCACGCCCTTGCCGGTCAGGGGCAGGGTGCATTCGTGCAGCACCTTGGACTCGCCGTGTTTCGAGGTGTGGTCCATGACGACAACCACGCGACCGACGCCCGCCACAAGGTCCATCGCGCCGCCCATGCCCTTGACCAGCTTGCCGGGGATCATCCAGTTCGCGAGATCGCCGTTTTCGGCCACTTCCATCGCACCCAGGATCGCCATCGCGATCTTGCCGCCGCGGATCATCGCAAA
This sequence comes from Paracoccaceae bacterium, assembly GCA_009773055.1. Taxonomy (GTDB): domain Bacteria; phylum Pseudomonadota; class Alphaproteobacteria; order Rhodobacterales; family Rhodobacteraceae; genus Tabrizicola. Next base: position 16,712 of record WOUW01000038.1, on the reverse strand, counting down.
GCTGGTTGCGCTGTCGAAATAGGCGGTCTGCGGCAGTTCGGTGATCGTCTGCTTGCCCGCGTTGATCAGGTCGGGGTCTTCCTCGCCCTCGAAGGGGAAAGGGCCCATCCCCAGCATGCCGTTTTCGGATTGCAGGGTCACGTTCACGCCCTTGGGGATGTAGTTCGCGACAAGCGTCGGGATGCCGATGCCAAGGTTCACGTACATCCCATCGCGCAGCTCCTGCGCAGCGCGGGCGGCCATGCCGTTGCGGTCCCAGCCTTTGGTTTCTTCGGCCATCACACTGACTCCCGCTTGCGCACGGTGCGCTGTTCGATGCGCTTTTCATGGGCGCCGGTCACGATCCGGTGGACGTAAATCCCCGGCAGGTGGATCTTGTCTGGGTCAAGGCTGCCGAGCGGCACGATTTCCTCCACCTCGACGACGCAGGTCTTGCCGCAGGTGGCGGCGGGGACATTGAAGTTGCGCGCAGTCTTGCGGAAAACAAGGTTCCCCGAGGGGTCGGCCTTCCAAGCCTTCACGATCGACAGGTCGGCCACGATCCCGCGCTCCAGGATATAGGTGCGACCGTCGAAGTCGTGGTGTTCCTTGCCATCGGCAATCACGGTGCCGACGCCCGTGGCGGTGTAAAAGCCCGGGATGCCCGCGCCGCCTGCCCGCATCCGTTCGGCAAGCGTGCCTTGCGGGTTGAACTCCAGTTCCAGCTCTCCCGAAAGATACTGGCGCATGAATTCGGCGTTCTCGCCCACATAGGACGAAATCATCTTCTTGACCTGACGCGTCTCAAGTAGGACGCCCAGGCCAAAGCCATCGACACCCGCGTTGTTCGACGCAACAGTCAGGCCCTTCGTGCCCGCATCGCGGATGGCCGCGATCAGCAGTTCGGGGATGCCGCAGAGGCCGAAGCCCCCGGCGGCAATCAACATGCCTTCGTGAAGAAGCCCATCGAGGGCCGCGGCGGCGCTTGGGTAGACTTTGTTCATGTTGTTCTCCTCCCGGTTTCCCGGCTGCGGCGGGAACTTCGGACCCGGCGATCCTGTAAGATTGCGCCGCGGGCTGCCATCCGTAAGAATACGTATAAGACTACGTAGACTCCGGGGATGGGTGAGTTTGGATGCGCGACTATGAGCGGCTGGGTTTTCAGCACGCGCCGGATGCGACGCTGATCCTGGGCGAGCGGGTGATCCTGCGCGCCTCCCTAAGGGTCGAAGCGGTGTTTGGCTGGGCCCCGCGCGACCTTGAAGGTCAGTCGATCCGGGTGCTTTACCCGGGCCAGACGGACTACGAGCTGATCGGCGAAAGGGCGCGGAAGGCGATGCTCGTAACAGAGGTCTACCGGGACGAACGGTTCATGCGGCGAAAGGACGGGCAGGTCGTGTGGATGGAAGGTCATGGCACGGCGCTGGACCGGGACGATCCGCAACGGCTGGCAATCTGGACCTACCGGCCGCTGGAAGCGGGTCGCCCTTCCGAAGGGTCGCTGACAGCGACGGAAAAGCGGATTGCCCGCTATCTGGTGAACGGCTTCACGTCCAAAGAGATCGCACAGGCGCTGGGGTCGTCCCCGCGGACGGTCGAGGTGCATAGGGCGAACATGATCCGCAAGACCGGAGTGCGGAACAGTTTCGAACTTGTCAGCCGGTTGTTGTCGGCTGGGGCTTCGGACGATTAGCCGCAAAGGGAGCGGTCACAGCGCGTTCAGTTGCACCCAATGCAGAAAGGACGTGGCGTTGTGCTGGATGTAGTCGATCTGTACCTTCCGCTCGTCGTCGCCCTTCCAGAACTGCCCGTCCCGATACCAGCCTAGCTGCAGGGCAAGATTCTCGGCCGCATGGGTTTCAATGCGGGCCAGAAGGTCCGGTGCCAGCAGTCCGGGGTGGCTGCGGCACATCAGAAGCACGCGGGTCAGCGCCTCGGTGCGGCAGGCGATGGGCGTGGACTGGCGGCGCTGGCGGTAGCGGGCATCGCCAAGGATCGCCTCCATCAGCCCGGTCAGATAGGCCGATCCAAGGGCCTCGGACGCGATGCCGCGTTCGACGGCTTCGCAGGCGGCATAGGTCATCCAGTGGCTCTGCTCGGCCCAGCCATACTGGTGGCGCATCAGAGAGGTGGTGACCCTAACGAGATCTTCTGTTTCGGGACCGGTGACCAGAAGGCCGAAGATTGCCTCGCCTGTATAGTAGTCCGACCGGAAGGGCAGGACCTGGCCAGTCGGAAAGGCGCGCTTGTGGCGAAAGTCGTTGCCGTCGATTTCGTCCAGCGCGTAGCGGCGCATCCGGGCCATGGTCTCGTCCGGTCCAAGGGCAAGGGCTGCGGACAGCGCGGATTGCAGCGGCGCAATCTTGCGGGCCTCGGACAGGGCCAGAAGTGCAAGCCCCAAGCCGCCAAGCTTGACCGCGCCCTTGCCGACGAGGGCCAGGCTGGGATTGGCGGGGTCGGCCCAAGGGGCAGGTTCCAGCTTGCGCCCGACATAGCCGCAGGCGCGCGCCAGCGCTGCAAGCGTCACGGGATCGGGCGGAATGGGCGTTTCGGTCACTGCACGGGCCATGAACCAAAGCGTCCCGCAGTGCCGCAACAGGTTGTAGCCATCATGGGCGGCCGCAATGTCCCCGGCATCGTGCGCATAGACGAAGCGGCCGTTCGGCAGGACGAGCCGCGACAGGTGCTGTTGCGAGGCAATGACGATCTCCCGCGACAGGTCGGGCGTGACGGGGGCCGGGGCGGGTTTCATCTCGGGGCTCCGCTGGTCCGAGGGGTCCTGGCCACAGGCTAGACGGGAAGGGCGGGCGCTGGCAAGGAGCAGGCTTTTCCTTGCCGGGCCGCGCAGCTAAGGTCGCGCGACCGGCCCGCGTGGTGAAATGGTAGACACTGGGGACTTAAAATCCCTTGGCCGCAAGGCCGTGCCGGTTCAAGTCCGGCCGCGGGCACCACGACCTTTAAGGTGCGTGATGATGACCACGGTCTGCCTGATGGGCCGTGAAGCCGGTGTCATTGGATACCATCGTATCACCTGCAAGCTGATCTGCGGGGCCCGGATCGGTTCAATCGGCACCCACTCTGCAGGGTCTTTCACGGTCCGATTGCGGTGCGATGGCGCGAAGCGGGGCACCAGTTGGGGTTTGCGCAGGCCTGCTGACAACCCGATGACTGGTCAGCTACACTCTTTCGAACTGTAGCGGCTGTCGCATCTTGCGACTGGTTGGCGGCCCTGCTTGCGGTATCTTGTGCGACAGGTAAACGCTGGAGACAGGAGCCACGGATCAGGTCAGGGCAGCAGGCCACAATGATGCCTGTACCGGGGCTCACGGCAATCAGGTCGGAAAGCAGGACAAAGGTGCGATCCCCAGCCAACCCGCACAGCCTTGGCATCAAGGCTTGCCTGACAGCGCTCGACTCCGGGTTTGCGGGCCTGACGGCAGAAGAGGCAACACGGCGTTTTGCCACGACGGGGCCGAACCAGATTCCGGAAGTGCGGAGGGTAGGGCCCGTGCGCCGCTTTCTGCGCCAGTTCAACAATGTGCTGGTCCTTGTGCTGTTCGCGGCAGCGGCAGTGACCGGTGCGTTGCAGCATTGGGTGGACACGGGCGTGATCCTGACGGTCGTCATCGTCAATGCGGTGATCGGCTTTGTGCAGGAGGGCAAGGCCGAGGCGGCGATGGCGGCGATCCGGCAGATGCTGGCCCCAATGGCGGCGGTCTTGCGCGACGGGCGGCGGATCACGGTCGATGCCGCAGGTCTGGTGCCGGGGGATGTCGTGCTGGTCGAGGCGGGGGACAAGGTCCCGGCCGATCTGCGGCTGGTCGAAGCGCGGGGATTGGCAGCCCAGGAAGCGATCCTGACGGGCGAGTCCGTGCCGGTCGCGGCGTTCGATGCTTTGGTCCGGGACGCTGGTCACGCAGGGCACGGCGCTGGGGCTGGTGGTGGCAACCGGCAGTGCGACCGAGATTGGGCGGATCGGTGGTTTGCTGGCGGCGGTGGAGGATCTGACGACCCCGCTGGTGGCGCAGATGGACCGTCTTACGCGCGACCTTTCGTTGGCAATTCTGGGGGCTTCAGGGCTGTTGCTGGCCTATGGGCACTTCGTCGTGCGGTATCCCTTTGCCGAGCTGTTCATGGCGGTGGTGGGCGTAGCGGTGGCGGCAATCCCGGAAGGCTTGCCAGCAGTGATGACGATCACGCTCGCGATCGGCGTGCAGGCCATGGCCCGGCGGCACGCGATTGTCCGGCGGATGCCAGCGATCGAAGCGATCGGGTCGGTTTCGGTGATCTGCACCGACAAGACCGGGACATTGACTCGCAACGAAATGATGGTCGTCGCGGTAGAGACGCCGGACGGGATGTGCGAGATCGAGGGCGAGGGCTATGCTCCGGTTGGTCGGGTGCAGCCTGTCGGAGACCTTGCCGGGCTGGCGCGCGCGGCGGCCTGGTGCAACGACGCGCGGCTTCACCGGAAGGACGGGCAGTGGAGGGTCGAGGGCGACCCGATGGAGGGCGCGCTGCTGGCCTTTGCCGGAAAGGTCGGTGTGGACTACGCCGCGCTACGGCTGGATGCGATTCCGTTCGACAGTCGGCATCGGTTCATGGCGGTCCTGTCCGAGGACCGCAACACGCGGCTGGTGCATGTCAAGGGCGCGCCAGAGCGCGTGCTGAGGATGTGTGCAGGGATTGATCATGACCTGTGGCACCAGCGGGCCGAGGCCATGGCACGGAAAGGCCTGCGGGTGCTGGCGCTGGCCGAAGGGGCAGGCGACAGCCTGCGGGACGGCGCGCTGGACGGGGAGCTCCGGTTTCTTGGAATTGTCGGCCTGATGGACCCGCCTCGTCCCGAGGCAGTCAAAGCGGTGGCCGAATGCCGGGCGGCGGGTATCCGGGTGAAGATGATCACCGGGGACCATGCCGGGACCGCCGCAGCCATTGCCGGAAAGATCGGGCTGGCGGCCTCCGACAGAGTGCTGACTGGGCGGGATCTGGAACGGATGGATGATGCCGCCCTAGCCGCGCAGGTGGTGGAGGTGGACGTCTTTGCGCGCACCAGCCCGGAAGACAAGCTGCGGCTGGTCAAGGCCCTGCAATCACATGGGCTGTCGGTGGCGATGACCGGTGACGGAGTGAACGACGCCCCTGCGCTCAAGCGAGCGGACGCCGGGATCGCGATGGGGCTGAAGGGGTCGGAGGCCGCGAAGGAAGCGGCGGACCTGGTGCTGGCCGACGACAACTTCGCCACCATCGCCGCAGCTGTGCGAACCGGGAGAACGGTCTGGGACAACCTGCGGAAGGTGATCAGCTTCGAGCTGCCGACCAACGCGGGCGAGGCCCTGACGGTGGTGATTGCCCTCTTGGCGGGCTACGCCTTGCCGATCACGGCCGTGCAGATCCTGTGGGTGAACCTGATCACCGGAATCACGTTGGGCCTTGCCCTGGCATTCGAGCCGGGCGAGCCCGGGACGATGGAGCGCCCGCCGCGCCCGCGCGAAGCGCCGATCCTGACACGGGAGCTGATGTGGCATGTGGTGCTGGTGTCGTCCCTGTTCGTGGTCGCGGTGTTCGGGGTCTTCTCCTTTGCTCAGCGAGAGGGTCATTCCCTGGCGCTGGCGCAGACGATGGCCATGAACACATTGGTTGTGCTGGAAATCTTTCACCTGTTCTTCATCCGAAATATCCATGGCACGTCGTTGACATGGGCGGCAGTACAAGGGACGCCGGTCGTCTGGGCCGTGGTTGCGGCGATCACCTTGGCGCAGTTTGCCGTGACCTACCTGCCGCCGCTGCAGGCTCTTTTGGGAACGGAAAGTGTGCCTCTGCGCGAGGGCCTGATCATCGTGGGGGTCGGGGTCGTTTTCCTGATCTTCGTCGAGATTGAAAAGCAGATACGGCTGGCCCTCTACCGCCGCTGAACCAAAGGAAACGGCCCGGCCTTGCGGGCCGGGCCGTTTCGGTCGAGCCGAGCCCGATCAGGCGCGGAGGTCGAAGCGGTCTGCCTCCATCACCTTGACCCAAGCCGAGACGAAGTCGCAGACGAACTTTTCGCGGTTGTCGTCCTGAGCGTAGACCTCGGCATAGGCGCGGAGGATCGAGTTCGAGCCGAAGACGAGGTCCGCCCGCGTTGCCGTCCACTTGACCGCGCCGGTCTTGCGGTCGGTGAGTTCATAGAGGTTGTTGCCCTTGGGCACCCACTTGTAGGCCATGTCGGTCAGGCCGGTGAAGAAGTCGGTGGTCAGCGCACCCACACGGTCGGTGAAGACGCCATGCGCCGTGCCGCCGTGGTTGGTGCCGATCACCCGCATCCCGCCGATCAGGCAGGTCATCTCATGCGCGGTCAGACCCATGAGTTGTGCCCGGTCGAGAAGCAGTTCCTCGGCCGAGACGGCATAGTCCTTCTTCATCCAGTTGCGGAAGCCATCCGCCAGCGGCTCCAGCACGCTGAAGCTGTCGGCGTCGGTCTGCTCCGGCTCCGCGTCGCCGCGACCGGGGTGGAACGGGACGGAGACGTCAACGCCAGCGGCCTTGGCCGCATGCTCGACTCCGACGTTCCCGGCCAGAACGATCACGTCGGCCAGCGAGGCCCCGGCTTCCTTGGCGATGGGGTCCAGCACCGAAAGGACGCGCGCCAGACGGGCGGGCTCGTTGCCCTCCCAATCCTTCTGCGGGGCCAGACGGATGCGGGCACCGTTCGCGCCGCCCCGGTTGTCCGAACCGCGGAAGGTGCGGGCCGAATCCCAGGCGGTGGCGACCATGTCGGAAACCGACAGGCCAGAAGCAGCGATCTTGGCCTTCACGGCGTCCACGTTCCAGGCGGTCGAACCAGCAGGGACAGGGTCCTGCCAGATAAGATCCTCAGCCGGAACCCACGGCCCCAGATACCGAACCTTCGGCCCCATGTCGCGATGGGTCAGCTTGAACCAGGCGCGCGCGAAAGCGTCGCTGAACGCCGCCTGATCCTTGGCGAAGCGTTCCGAGATGGCGCGGTAGGCCGGGTCCATCTTCATTGCCATGTCGGCGTCGGTCATCATCGGCATGCGGCGGATCGACGGGTCTTCCACGTCAACCGGCATGTCTTCGGGCGCGATGTTTATCGGCTGCCATTGGAACGCCCCGGCGGGGGATTTCACCAGCTCCCAGTCGTATTTCAGGAGAAGGTCGAAGTAGCCGCCATCCCACTTCGTCGGATGGGTGGTCCAGGCGCCCTCAAGCCCCGAGGTGATCGTATCGCGGCCGATGGAGCGGGTGGAGTGCACGTTCCAGCCAAGCCCGCCTTCCTCGATCGCGGCCCCTTCCGGTTCCGCGCCGATCAGCGCGGCGTTGTTGTTGCCATGCGCCTTGCCGACAGTGTGGCCGCCTGCGGTGAGGGCGACGGTTTCCTCGTCATCCATCGCCATGCGGGCGAAGGTTTCGCGGACGTCCATCGCGGTTTTCAGCGGGTCGGGGACGCCGTTCACGCCCTGCGGGTTGACGTAGATCAGGCCCATGACCACGGCAGAGAGAGGGTTCTCCAGGCTGGTCCGATCTTCCTTCGACGGATAGCGCTGGTCGGTCAGCCATTCCTTTTCCGACCCCCACCAGACGTCCTTTTCCGGGGCCCAGATGTCTTCGCGACCAAAGCCGAAGCCGAATGTTTTCAGGCCCATCGATTCGTATGCCACGGTCCCGGCCAAGACCATCAAGTCTGCCCAGGACAGGCGGTTGCCGTACTTCTTCTTCAGCGGCCAAAGAAGGCGGCGGGCCTTGTCGAGGTTGGCGTTGTCGGGCCACGAGTTCAGCGGCGCAAAGCGGTGGTTGCCGGTGCCCGCGCCGCCACGGCCGTCGGCCATGCGGTAGGTCCCGGCAGCGTGCCAGGACATACGGATGAAGAGACCGCCGTAATGGCCCCAGTCGGCGGGCCACCAGTCCTGGCTGTCGGTCATCAGCGCGTGGAGGTCGCGCTTCAGCGCATCGAAGTCCAGCTTGGTGACTTCTTCCTGATAGTTGAACCCGGTCAACGGGTTAACCTTGGTGTCATGCTGGTGCAGAATGTCGAGGTTCAGCGACTTTGGCCACCAGTCCATCACCGTGGTTTCGGTCGTGGTGATCGCGCCGTGCATCACCGGGCATTTGCCCGACCGTCCTGCGTCATTGCCGTCCATCTTGCTCTCCTCGTCTGGCTGAAATCCGTGTGTGGAAATGCCGAAACGTCCCCGCCCGAATGGGCCGGGCAACGACTCGGCAGGTCCTGTCATGCTCCATCGCTATCACCGCAGGTCGATAATAGGAATTTTCATTTTCCAATCACCGCGATATGAAAAACATATGACGAAGATCACTTTGAAGCACCTGCGCTATTTCGACGCGCTGGCCCGACAGCGGCATTTCGGGCGGGCGGCCGAGGTGCTGGCGATCTCGCAGCCGGCCCTGTCGTTGCAGATGAAAGATCTAGAGGACATTCTGGGTGCGCCCCTGGTCGAACGGGGCGCGCGGCGGATCGGGATGACGCCGCTGGGCGACGAATTCGCTCTGCGGGCGCGGGACGTTCTGCGGGCCGTGGACGAACTTGGGGCACTGGCGCGAGCCTCGACCGGGCCGCTGGTGGGGCGGCTGCGGCTGGGAGTGATCCCGACAGTCGCGCCCTATCTTCTGCCCCGCCTGATGCGGGCGCTGGCGGGCAGGTTCCCCGACATCGACCTGCGCCCGCGCGAGGCAGTGACGCCCAAACTGTTGCGGGATCTGCACGAGGGGCGGCTGGACCTTGCGCTACTGGCGCTTCCGCAATCCGAGCCGTCGCTGGCGGAACATGCTCTTTTTGATGAAGAGTTCCTGCTGGTGCGCCACGAAAGTGCTGCCACCCTGCCGATCCCTCCATTGACGGACCTGCCTGCCGCACCGCTTTTGCTGTTGGAAGAAGGGCACTGCTTCCGAGATCAGGCGATTGCGGTCTGCAAGCTGACCCCAGGGCCTGCGAACGAGATCATGGAGGGGTCGTCCCTGTCGACGCTGGTGCAGATGGTCGGGGCGGGGATCGGGGTAACCTTGATCCCCGAGATGGCCGCCGAGGTGGAAAGCCGGTCGGCCCCTGTGGTCCTGCACCGATTGCCCGAGCCGCGGCCAAGCCGGACAATCGGCCTTGTCTGGCGGCGCAGCAATCCGCTGTCGGACCGGTTCGCAAGTCTGGCGGAGGGGTTGCAGACCGACTTGAATGGGTAAAGGCAGGCTTTCGTCGCCCGGTCAGGCGCCCCAGGTCCGTTCCAGAAGTCGCAGCCAGTTGCCATGGGCGATCTTAGCGATCAAAGCCTCGCCCAGCCCCATGCCGCGCATCGCGTTGATCAGAACTGGCAACCCTTCGACCCCGCCGATGTCTTTTGGCGTTGTCGCGCCATCATAGTCCGAACCGATGCCGACATGGTCCTCACCCGCCAGCTTCAGCATATGTTCGATATGCCGCTTCACCGGGTCCAGCGTCATCTCCGGGCTTTCGCGGCCGTCTTCGCGCAGAAAGCAGGTGGCAAAGTTCAAGCCGACCATGCCGCCGGTTTCGCCGATGGCGCGCAACTGGCGGTCGCTGAGGTTTCGGCTGGAGGGCGCGACGGTATGCGCGTTGGAATGGGTGGCCACAAGGGGTGCATCCGACAGCTTGGCCACGTCCCAGAAGCCCTGTTCGTTCAGGTGGCTGAGGTCCAGCATGATCCGCAAGGCGTTGCATTCCCGGACCAGCGCACGGCCAGCTTCGGTAAGACCCGGCCCGGTGTCGCCGGTTGACGGAAAGCGGAAGGGGACCCCGTGGCCGAAGATGGTCGGGCGGCTCCAGACCGGGCCGACCGAGCGCAAGCCCATGGCGTGAAAGAGGTGCAGCGCGTCGAGGTTTTCGTCGATGGCTTCGGCGCCTTCGAAGTGGATCACCCCGGCAATGACGCCTGCGGCCAGCGCCGCGCGGATGTCGCCTGCCGTCCGGCACCAGCGAAAGCGACCGCCCGAAACGCGCTCTATCCACAGAAGGTGACCCAGCACCTCGACCGCAACGGGCTGCGCGGCCTTGTGGCCGATCAGGGCGGGCAGCGGGAAGTCGTAGGGCGGATTGTCCATGCGGGCTTCCAGCGCGTTCAGGTCAGCATATTCCGGCGACGGGATGTAGACCGCAAAGAAGCCACCGGCAAAGCCTGCGGCCTGCATCCGGGGCAGGTCGAGGTGGCCAGCACCTTCGCCGTCCAGCCAGAGCCTGCCGCGGTTGGCCCCAGCGGCGGCGATCTTCAGGACGATGTCGTTGTGGCCGTCGAATACTTGAACGGGGGAGGGCATATGGTCACCGGAAGCGGGCAGGTTTCGGTGCACTGTTTCGCGCTCGGTTGCCCAAGGCAAGCGCCCTTCGAGGCTGCGCGGTCGTGACCGATTGACGGGATTAGTCGCTTTGGCTTAGCCGGTTGCCCCAGAGGTTTACGTCTGCCAAGCGAGCGTCGCTGGGTACCTGCGCCCGACCTAGCTTGCGGTCGCCCGCAGCCTCGCGTCGGCCGGGACCGGCCTTCCACGTCGCATCTCGACGGCCAAGGATCGCGGTAAGTTCTTTGTACAGGCCGACAACCGTGACAGGTGGCAATCTGTTCCGATCGGACGCCCGGACGTGCGCAGGTGGAGCGTCCTGCAAGCCCTGCCTGGATGTGAATGCGACCTATCGGGCCTTTGAAGGACGGTGAGTTGCCCAAGGCCGTGTTGATCTTCGAACGCGCAGGTCGGGTCGATCTTCCGGTTGGGATGGGGGACATCGACCATTCAAACTTGGATCACGGTGCAAGCGGCGGCTGATCCGTCGTCGGTTCAAGAAGATTGCGGGCAGTTGGGTCATCTGCCAAGACTTCGCGGGCCCGCAGTTCCGCCGGGTCGGACCGAAAAGGCCTGCCGGTATGAGCGATGCCCCTGTCGACAAGCCGGCCCGCCGCGGTGAAGTCGCGTTGTCGTTCGATCCCGCCCGCACTGCCGACGACGCCCGGCTGCGCTTTATCGGGCGGCTGCGCAGCCCCTGGTCGCGTGGGAACTGCCCGAAGAACCTGCGCGAGGCCCGCGAAGACCCGCATGAGCCGGAGACGTTCCGGGTCGAGATCGACCCGCCATTCCGGGAGGGGATTGCCGGGCTGCAGGCCGGGCAGCCGGTCATCCTGCTGTACTGGACCGGGGCGGCGCGGCGCGACATGATTGTCCTGCACCCCGCGCACCGCGAAAGGCCGACCGGTGTATTTGCCCTGCGCGCGCCAAGCCGGCCGAATCCGATTGCGGTGGCGGTGGTGCGGGTGCTGGCACTCGATCTGGTGGCCGGGGTGCTGATGGTCGATGCGCTGGATGCCTTTGATGGCACGCCGCTTCTGGATGTGAAGCCCTGGCTTTCGTCAATCGACATTCCACCTGCTCAGGGCTGAGCGCCGCATTTACCGCCCCGCAACGCTGCGTTAAACCGGGCGGCGAACAGAAGGCAGGCGGACATGCAGGGATTTCGGACAGAGCCGGGGCACGACAGCTATGACGTAGTGATCATCGGCGGGGCGATCATGGGGTCTTCGACCGCGTGGTGGCTGACTCAGCTGGGCTTTGCCGGTCGGGTGCTGGTGGTCGAACGTGACCCGTCCTACGAAAAGGCCGCAACGGCGCTTAGCTTTTCCTGCATCCGCCAGCAGTTCTCGACCGAGCTGAACATCCGTATCTCGCAGTTCGGGGCCGAGTTCGTGCAGTCGCTGCGGCAGAGGATGGGCGGTGACGACAGGGTTCCCGAGCTGAAGATCCAGAACTTTGGGTACCTCTATCTGGCCGATACCGAGGATTTCGCTCGCGTTCTGCGCGCAAGCCATGCGGTGCAGGCAGCGGCGGGGGCTGGAACGCAGCTGCTGACGCCGGACCAGATCAAGGCCGAGTTTCCGTTCATGGTCACGGACGACGTGGTGCTGGGCAGCCTGAACACCCGGGACGAGGGCTATTTCGACGGCTACACCGTCTTTGACTGGTTCCACCGCAAGGCGCGCGAGGCGGGCGTCGAGTATCTGGCGGACGAAGTGGTCGGGCTGGACGTGTCGCCAAACGGTAACCGCGTGTCGGGGGTGCGCTTCGCCTCCGGCCGCCGTGTCATCTGCGGGACGGTTGTGAACGCGTCCGGCACGCGAGGCGCGACGGTGGCGGCGATGGCGGGGATCGCGATCCCGGTCGAGCCGAGGAAGCGCCACAACTGGGTCATCCAGGCCGAGACGCCGCTGGACCGGCCCTTGCCGCTGACCATCGACCCCTCGGGGGTCTTTGTGCGTGAGGTGGGCGGCGGGACCTACATGGCGGGGGGGCATGCCGACATCGACCCGGTTGTCGCGTTCGACGATTTCGCGATGGACCATGACCTGTGGATGGACAAGATCTGGCCCGCCATCGCCACCCGGATCCCGGCATTCGAGGCGGTGAAAGTCGTCAGCGAATGGGCCGGGCATTACGATTACAACGTGCTGGATCAGAACGCGATCACCGGCCCGCATCCCGAGGTCGGAAACTTCCTGTTCCTGAACGGCTTTTCTGGCCACGGATTGCAGCAATCCCCGGCGATGGGTCGTGCGACAGCCGAATGGATCGTGCATGGCGGCTACCGCAGCCTCGACCTGTCAGAGTTCCACTTCCAACGCATCGCCGAAGGGCGGGCGCTGGTCGAAGCGGCGGTGATCTGAGGCAGGTCAGTCGGTTTGCAGAAGCGCTGTCGGGGACTGGACGGCAAACATGTCCTTGGGTGCGAAAACGAACACCAGGACACCCACATAAACGGCAAGGAACAGGGCAACGGCGGCATAGTTTCTGTTGGGACGGCTACGCGTCGGCAGAACTTGTGTCATCTCGGCTCTCCCTTGGCAGAGGGTCGTGAACTTGGCAGAAACCCGGGCAGCGACTCGGGCCCGATGGAGGGACATTACCACCGGTGCGTGTGGCGTGGCTCCCCAAGTTTCAGCGCTCGGCAGAATTTCGTCCCTTGAAACGGGCATATCGGCGAAGAACCGCCCGGTTCTTGGCAGTTTCTGCGGCTGCACATGAAATCCGTTCTGCTTTGCAGCGTGGCGTCAGCTGCGGACGCCGGAAAAGCGCGTCTGCCAGTCGGCACGCTCTTCGTCGGTGATCTTGCGAAACAGATTCTCGGGGACAGTGAAGCCATGACCTGACGGCAGGGTCCGCATCGCGACAGAGATGTCGGCGGGCCAGGTCCAGTCGTCGGAGCCCATCGCCTGCATCATCGCGGCCGAAGCGTCGGGAATGAACGGGGCCGACAGAATTGCGTAGACGCGGATCAGGTTCAGCGCGAGGCGGACGATGGCCTGCGCTTGATCGGGGTCGGTCTTGACGACGGACCAGGGCGCGGCCTGCTGCAGGTATTCATTGCCGATCACCCAGATCGCGCGCAGCTCGGCGGCGGCCTTGCGGACCTCCATCTGCTCCATGAACCGGGTGTAGTCGGCGATGCGCGCGCCAAGGTCGGCTATGAGGGCGGTTTCCAGCGGGCCGAAGGTGCCCCCAGCGGGGACTTCATTGCCGAACTTCGACACCGCGAACTTGGTTACGCGCGAGACGAGGTTGCCAAGGACGTCTGCGAGGTCCTTGTTCACCGCGGTCTGGAAGTTCTCCCAGGTGAACTCGCTGTCCGAAGATTCCGGCGCGTGGGATAGAAGCCACCAGCGCCAGTAGTCGGCGGGCAGGATCGACAGCGCCTGGTCCATGAACACGCCGCGGCCCTGTGAGGTCGAGAATTGGCCGCCGTCATAGTTCAGGTAGTTGAACGACTTGAGGTAGTCGACGAGTTTCCAGGGTTCGCCGGACCCAAGGATCGTTGCGGGGAACGAAAGGGTATGGAAAGGGACGTTGTCCTTGCCCATGAACTGGAAGTAGGTCACGTCCGCAGCACCCTTGTCGGTGCGCCACCAGCGTTCCCAATCAGCATCGGCCTTGCCGTTGGCGTCGGCCCATTCGGCGGTCCCGGCAATGTATTCGATGGGCGCGTCGAACCAGACGTAGAAGACTTTCCCCTCCATCCCCGGCCAGGGCTGGTCGCCCTTCTTGACCGGAATGCCCCAATAGAGGTCGCGGGTGATGCCGCGATCCTGCAGCCCGTCGCCGTCGTTCAGCCATTTCTTCGCGATGGAGGTGGTGAGGATCGGCCAGTCGTGCTTGCTGTCGATCCAGGCTTCCAGCTTGTCGCGCAGGGCGCGCTGCTTGAGGTAGAGGTGCTTCGTCTCACGGACTTCCAGGTTGGTGGAGCCAGAGATAGAGGAGCGCGGGTTGATCAGGTCGGTGGGGTCCAGCTGCTTGGTGCAGTTTTCGCACTGGTCGCCACGAGCGGCTTCGTAGCCGCAGTTCGGGCAGGTGCCGGTGATGTAGCGGTCGGGCAGGAAGCGGTTGTCGTCGATGGAGAAGACCTGCTTTTCGCTGACTTCAGCAATCAGGCCGTTCTCGGCGAGTTTCCCGGCGAAATGCTGGGTCAGGCGGTGGTTGCGCTGGCTGGACGACCGACCGAAATGGTCAAAGGACAAGCGGAAGCCTTCGGCCAACTTTTTCTGCACCTCGTGCATCTCGGCGCAGTATTCTTCCACCGGTTTCCCGGCCTTGGCGGCGGCAAGTTCGGCGGGCGTGCCGTGTTCGTCGGTGGCGCAGATGAACATCACCTCATGCCCCATCGCGCGGTTGAAGCGGGCGAAGAGGTCGGCGGGCAACTGGGAGCCGACGAGGTTCCCGAGGTGCTTGATCCCGTTGATGTAGGGAATGGCCGAGGTGATGAGGATGCGTGCCATGTCTGCGCCTTCCGGTGAGTCCGGCGATTGATTAGCCCAAGCGCAGGCAAAGGGCCAGCGGGCTAGGGGCGTCCCCGGATCATGCGCGTCAGGGTGCCATCGCCTTCCATCTCGCGCTTGAAGGCACCGAGCATGTGGACGGTGATCAGCGCCAGCAGGACTTTGGTCAGGATGTCGTGCAGGCGGAACCAGAACGCCTCACCGGCCTCCGACGCTTCGACGAGCGAGGGAACGGTCCAGCGGTCGGCGATCATCACGTCGATACCGGTGGCGGAACTTCCTGCCCAGCCGGTGATCGGGATGGCGACGAGAAGGATGTAAAAGCCCCAATGCGCGATGCGGGCGGCCCAGAAGGCGGGTCCGCGCGGGCCGATGGGCGGAGGCGGAGGGCTAACGATATGCCAGGCGATGCGGGTCAGGATCAGGGCGAGCAGGGCGAAGCCGATGGTCTTGTGCAACCCGTAAAGCCAGAGGTTGGCAAGCCCGGGCTCCATGTCGCTGAGACGAAGGCCGAGGGCTAGCTGTCCGATGACGAGAAGCATCGTCGTCCAGTGGATCACGCGGGTGACGAGGCCGAATTCGTCTGGGCCGTTTCGCAGCGCCATGTGTCAGCCCTTGGCGTCGATGCGGGCGGTGATGAGGATGCGGACTTCGTCGCCCACCATGTTGGACCAGCCGGTGGCCCCGAAGTCGGAGCGGTTGACCTTTCCGGTCAGGGTGACGGTCAGGCGGCTGAAATCATCCGGGGCACTGCCCTGCGGACGAAAGATGCGGGCCGTGAGGATAACCGGCTTGCTGACCCCTCGGAGGATCAGGGTGCCGGTGACATCCGCCGCCTCGCCCACGCGGCTGATCGATGTGGAGCGGAAGGTCATCCGGGGATGATCCTTCGCGTCAAGAACCTTGGGGCCTTTCAGCGCTTGGGCTGCGAAGGGAAAGTTGGCGGTGGCACCCGTGACATCCAGCGTCACATCGACCGTGCAGTTGGCGACGTTGTCGAAGTCGAGCCGGAGGTCGGCCCGTTCCAGCGGGATGGCGCCGGTGATCAGGTCGGGGCCAAAGTCGGTCTCGAAGGCGACGGTCGAAGCGGTGGGGTCGAGGGCATAGGCCACCACGCCGGCCCTGACTGGCAGTGCGTATAGCGTGCTGAAGAGGGCAGCTATGAGGGGTGCGATCAGGGCCGCATACGGGGCTGGTGGCGCAAGTCGTCGCATCGGCATCCCCTTTGGAACAAGTCAGCCTAACATCCGGGTGGATCAGTGCAAAATCACGCCCCCGCGACTTCGTTCGGGATCAGCGTGACCTCGCCTCTTGGGGTGGCGGACAGCAGCCAGGTGGCGGGCGGGGCAAGACGGGCGCGCAGGCGTGCAAGGCACCAGCGATCCTCGTCCGACCACAGAAGCGTGCGGCTGGGTGCCGGTGGGGCAAGCGCCGCGTCGCGTCGCGCAGCCTCGGCCCCGGCTTCAGCAGCCAGATGCAGGCGGCGGATGGGGGTAAGGGCGGGAGGGCTTGAGAGTTCGGCCACCACAAGGGGGGCGGCACCAGAGCGCAAGGCCTCCTCGGTGGCCCAAAGGAGGTTTTCGTCCCGGTCGGTCTGCACCAGAATCAGCCGGGCGGGATCGGCAAGGGGTTGCAGCCCCGCGGCATTCAGGCGTTCGGGCAGCCAGCCGGGGCGGATCCAGATCACGGGGCCCTGCGTTCCGGCCATGATCCGGGCGGCAAGCATCAGGCGGGACGGCCCGCAGAATTCGTGCACCCGCCCCCGGCGCAGGGTCAGGTCGCCCGCAAGGGGTTGCAGATCCTCGGCGCGCCGGGGTCTGTGATGCTGGATCGGCAGACTCATGCGGAAAAGCTATCTTGTTCGTGAAATGTTCTCAAGCCTGACCCTTTGCCCCGTTACAGATCCGGCCTAGCTTTGCCCCCTGCAAGAAGGAGCCCCCGATGAAGACGATGACGCTT
>WOUW01000037.1 GCA_009773055.1 Paracoccaceae bacterium | reverse complement strand
GCCGGCGATGGGTTCGTCGTGGGAGGTCACTCCGGCCGGGTAGGGGGTGTCGAAGGCGGCGCACATCCGGTCGTAGATCGCCCGCTGGTCGGCGATGGAGAGGGTGGCGGTGTCGGGGGGGTAGGAGGCGTTCGTCTTCTGAATGAAGGCCCAGGTGGGGGCGTCGATGAGGGTCTGGTAGTCGGGCTGGGTCATGGGGGCTCCGCTTTGGAGGGGAGTGTATGGGCGGGGGTGGAGGAGGGGAAGGGCCTCCGCCTGCCCACGCGTGGGCAGGGGAGCGGGGTGAGGGATTTCAAGGGGTTGGCTGTGGGCGTTAGGGTGGTGTTAAGGATTGGGGGTGGGAGGAAAGCACGACGGCCAAGAGCAAGGTGTAGGTCCGTTTGGCCCTGAAGCTTTGCCTCGTGGTTTCCAGTTCATTCTGGCGCTAGAGCATCGCCGGCGGCGGGCCGCTACCATGGGTGCGCCTCCTTAGTTTTCGATAGCCTTGACAAACAAGTAAGGACAGATTCGCCGGCCAGATCCAAGAAATGACGTATCAGTTGGGAAATAGAATCCTATTCGAGGCTCAAGTTTCATTTGTCATGGCCAGTTGTCTTCTCAAAGTGAAGTCACATTGATCACCAAGAAATTTATAACGTCTCAGAATATCGTAAATTCGGTGCGCCTCCTCTGGTGGAATCCAGAAGAGCGTATTTCCTTCAGGGTCCTTGCGTCCCGAGTCCACGAATCCAAAGTGTGACAAGGCTTTGCGCCCTTCATCTGTCTCGCCGTAACTATATATGGAAACACCAGTCTTCACATTCGTCTGCACAGTCGTAATAAGTTTTGCTAAGCACCAAGCAAGCAGGGCCGTTTCGCATCGCCCTTGAAACGACTGATTGCTAATGAAGTCATATCGAAAGATCGTGGTAATGTAGAGTACGCTCGCACTCCGGGCTTCGTCATGATGTAGATAATGGTCAGCAAACATGTCCTTCATGTTGATCCGACCGTTACAGTAGCCATCAAAGGACTCTTTAGAGAAGCAATAGTAGTCAGCAAAGCCTATTGATCGACCTTTTCCGTCCCTAAGAATAACTGTTGAAAATGGATCGTTCTGAATCGCCGCATTGCCATCGTCACTATTAATGGCAGCGGTCCCGAAGTAGGAAACTGCCATTTCGATCATTCTATTGTCTTGGTCCGTTGGTGGCGAGTACGCCTCGTACCGGAGTTCGTCCTCGCGAAGCGATCCTACAGAATGATTGAAGGCGTTCACCACAAGAACTGCAAAGGCGGCGAGTGTCAAGAAAACAAGAATCGAGACTGATAGAAGGCCAAACTTGTCTTTAGCATCCTGCAAGGCGGAAAAGGTGCCGATTCCACCAACGACAACCGCGAAGATTCGAGGAGGAGAGGCAATGATTGATCGTGTATGGTACTTCACATAGGCACGGAACTTTATCATCCATTTGCGGAACATCATCCTGCGTACCTCCGAATGGTGTGAATTGTTTCGCGGAAACTTGAGTTATCACTTGCAACCTATTGCCCGCTGGAGGCGTTAAGTTTCACTTCATGCACGAGAATAGTCATGCGATCGACATTTTCATACTCGTGTCCCATTGTCACCACCCACCACTCCCATCCTTTTCTAGAGCCGTCGCTGATGAGACGCCTCTGCTGGGCGGAGCGGGCCTTGAAGCTTTCCACTAACGCCAAAGGTATGCAGAGGCTAAAGCAGACGCCGTTGGAGAACAATCTTCCGGCAAGGGTTTGAACAGTTGGAGGTTGAGGTACCGGTTCATTTGGCCTGTACCCTAAAGTGCAAAAGCGTTTGCCGCGCGCCCTACCCCCCTTGGATAGGGCGCTCTGCAACGTCAGTCACACGACTTTGGTTTGGGGGGTAACACGAAGCGCCTACGTTGGCCGTTGGGCGCTTGCCCGAGGGACGGCGCGGCCCTGTGTTGCGCTTCGGGTGGTAGGCAGGTTGCCCACCCTATGGGGGTGAGTGGACGGCAGACGTTGACTTGCGGGGGTGACGATGGCCCCCACTCCCACCCCTCCCCACCAGGGGCTGGGAGGGCGGCAGGATGTCGTTCCCCCTATTCCTTAGCCGCAGGGCGCGCTGCTGTCGGCTAGCACTCTCTCTACCCGGTCGATCAGGTCACGGCGAGAGAGGTGGGGCATGTGACCGTCATCGGGCAAGACGCAGAGCGTGGCGCCAAGGCGGGTTGCAAGGCGCCGGACCCCTGGCAGGGGGAAGACCGGGTCGCGCTCGCCGTGGAAGAAGGTGATCCGGGCCTTCGACGCCCGCGCCTCGGGCGAGAGCGTCCAAACGAGAAGGCTGGCGGATTGCGAACGGCCGCGGCCTTCGCCCGGCGTGTTGATCTGGCCTTCGAAGGCCTTGCGCAGCCTTTCGGCCATTGCGCGTTTCTCGGGGGAGGTTCGCCAGCCGGAGCCGAGGTAGAGGGTAATGAAATATTCTTCCCAAACGGTTTTCGCATCCAGGCTGCGCGTTGCGATGGCTGATCCGGTGATCCCGATGACGCCGTTCACAAGGCCAAGGGCCGCGCCGGGGAAGGGGGTGGCGCTGGAGATGGCGACGACCGAGACCCTTTCGCTATGGTCGATGCGGCCTGCAGCCTCGATCGCGATGGCGGCGCCGGTGGAATAGCCGAGAAGGTTGATCCGGGCCTGCGGATGGCGGTTGGCGTAGTCGGCGACTTGAGTTGCGGCGCGCAGGATGTCGAGCGGCGGAGTGAGCGGCTCATCCCACATACCGGGGAGGCGGTATTCGACAACGAGGTGGCGGTCGGTGGTCCAGTCGTTCGCCGGGCCGAAGATGCGCGCGGTGGTCAGTGCGCCGGGCAGGAGGAAGGTGATCTCCTCGGGCGCCTGCACCTGCCGGGCGGTGTAGAGCGGCGGTTTGGTGGCCTCTGGGCTCCGGCCACAGGCGGCGAGCATCAGGCCCGCCGCGAGCGCCAGCCAGAGGCGGGGTGTCACCGCGCGAACCGCTTGTACTTCACCCGCTTCGGCTCTAGCGCATCCGGTCCAAGCCTCCGGACCTTGTCGTCTTCGTAGGCCTGGAAGTTGCCCTCGAACCATTCCACATGGGCGTCGCCTTCGAAGGCGAGGATGTGGGTGCAGAGGCGGTCGAGGAAGAAGCGGTCGTGGCTGATGATGATTGCGCAGCCGGCGAAGTCTTCGATGGCCGCCTCAAGCGCTTGCAGGGTTTCCACGTCGAGGTCGTTGGTCGGTTCGTCGAGGAGGAGGACGTTGCCGCCGGATTTCAACAGCTTGGCCATGTGGACGCGGTTGCGCTCACCGCCCGACAGGAGGCCGACCTTCTTCTGCTGGTCGGTGCCCTTGAAGTTGAACGCCCCGGTGTAGACACGAGAGTTCATCTGCATGTCGCCAAGGTGGATGACCTCGGCCCCGCCGGAGATTTCCTCCCAGACGTTCTTGTTGGGGTCGAGGGCGTCGCGGGACTGGTCGACGAAGGCGAGTTTCACCGTGTTGCCGAGGGTGATCGTGCCTTCATCTGGCGGTTCCTGCCCGATGATCATGCGGAAGAGGGTCGATTTGCCAGCGCCGTTCGGGCCGATGACGCCGACGATGGCGCCCGGCGGGACGGTGAACGACAGGTCCTCGATCAGAAGCTTGTCGCCCATGTGTTTCTTCAGGCCGACGACCTCGATCACCTTGTTGCCGAGGCGCTCGCCGTTCGGGATGATGATCTGCGCGCTGGTGGAGCGTTCCATGACGGTCTGGCTGGCCATCTCGTTGTAGCGGGACAGGCGGGCCTTGCCCTTGGCCTGGCGGGCCTTGGCACCGGAGCGGATCCACTCCAGTTCCTTTTCCAGCGCCTTCTGCTTGGATTTGTCCTCGCGCGCTTCCTGCGCCATGCGCTTGGCCTTCTGGTCGAGCCAGGCTGAGTAGTTGCCTTCGTAGGGAATGCCGCGGCCGCGGTCGAGTTCGAGGATCCAGCCGGTGATGTCGTCGAGGAAATAGCGGTCGTGGGTGACGATCAGGATCGTGCCCTTGTAGTCGATCAGATGCTTTTGCAGCCAGGCGATCGATTCCGCGTCGAGGTGGTTGGTCGGTTCGTCGAGAAGCAGCATGTCGGGCTTCTCAAGAAGCAGCCGGCAGAGGGCGACGCGGCGGCGTTCCCCGCCCGAAAGCGTGGTCACATCGGCATCGTCGGGCGGGCAGCGGAGCGCGTCCATCGCGACGCCGACGGTGGCTTCCAACTCCCACAGGTTCTGCGCGTCGATCTGGTCTTGCAGGGCGGCCATCTCCTCGGCGGTCTCGTCGGAGTAGTTCATCGCCAGTTCATTGTAGCGTTCCAGGATCGCGGTCTGTGCTGCCACGCCGAGCATGACGTTTTCCTTGGCGGTCAGGTTCGGATCAAGCTGCGGCTCCTGTGCGAGGTAGCCGACCTTGGCGCCCTTGGCGGCCCAGGCCTCGCCTTTGAAGTCGGTGTCGATACCGGCCATGATCTTCAGCAGCGTGGACTTGCCCGCGCCGTTGACGCCGACGACGCCGATCTTCACGCCGGGCAGGAAGTTCAGGTGGATGTTCTCGAAGCACTTCTTGCCGCCGGGATAGGTCTTGGAGACGTTCTCCATGTGATAGACATACTGATAGCTGGCCATGACGTGCTCCGATCCCGAGGGTTGGCGCGTATGTAGCGACGAAGGGGAGCGGCTGCAACGGTCAGAGGCGCTTCAAGAACCAGTCGGTGGCGGGGAAGGCCTTGGTGAAGGGCGCGGTCGGCGTCCAGCCAGACGTGCGGTACAGAGCGATGGCTTCGGTCAGCGCGTTGTTGGTGTCGAGGCGGAGGTGGGTCAGACCGGCAGAGCGGGCGAAGGATTCCACCTCGGCCATCAGGCGTCGGGCCAGACCCTGACCACGGGCCTCTGGCGCGACCCACAGGCGCTTGACCTCCCCAAGGCCGGGCTCGACCGTTTTCAGCGAGACGCACCCCAGGACAGTGTCGCCGTCGCGGGCGATGAGGAAGATGCCCTTCGGCGGGCGGAAGGCGTAGGCCTCGGGGTCGGGATCGGGGACATGGGTCGCGTCGATGCCGGGGATACGCTCGGCCAGAAGCGCGAAATAGGCGCGCAAGGACGCCTTCGCTGCGGGCGACTCCGGGTCCTCGGGGGAGATGAAGATCGGTGGGGGCATCGGTCGGGCCCATGGTTGGCCCGGAAAGGCTAAGACGGTGCGTGCGCCATGGCAAGCGAGGGTTGACGTTCGGTCGGGCTCCGGCAAGGTGGACGTGCAAGGGCTGGGTGGTGGACGGGTGCGGCAAGGGTTTCCGATTGCGACCAAAGGGATGGTCATCGGCCTTCTCGGCGGGTCGTTCGATCCGGCGCATGAAGGGCATGTGCTGATCACGCGTGAAGCGCTCAAGCGGTTGGGGCTGGATCAGGTCTGGTGGCTGGTCACCCCCGGCAATCCCTTGAAGGCGCGGCAACCGGCGCCTTTGGCGGACCGGATGGCGCGGGCGCGGGCGGTGATGCGACATCCGCGGGTCAAGATCACGGCGCTGGAGGACAGCATGAAGACGCGGGCAACGGCGGACACCATCGACAAGTTGCGGGCGCTTTATCCCGGTGTGACCTTCGTCTGGCTGATGGGGGCGGACAATCTGGTGCAGTTCCACCGCTGGGGACGCTGGCGCGATATCCTGCGCGCGGTTGCGGTGGGGGTGCTGGCGCGGCCGGGCGCGGGCGTACAGGCGCGGCTGTCGGTGGCGGCCCGGGCATTCCGGGTGAATCAGGTGGACCGGGGCGAGACGTTGCGCGGACGGAAGGCTCCGGTCTGGGCTTTTGTGAACCTGCCGATGAACGATGCCTCGTCCAGCGAGATCCGTGCCAGGGGGGGATGGATGTCGGGGCGCGGCTGACAGGCAGGTGATCCAAGGGGCAACCCACTGGCGAAATTCGGGCAATCGGTTATGACGCGGACAGAGATTCGTATGGGTGAACAAGTGATTTCGCGGCGGATGGTATTGGCCGGACTTCTGGCCGGGGCGGCGTTTCCCGCGGCCGCCGAGATCATGGACAGCTCGCCCCGCCCGGTGGCGCGCGGGGGCAAGTCCGTGCCTGTCGGCGCGGCGGTGCGGAAACCGGTCGATGCCGAGGCTCTGATAGCGGCGGCAAAGCTGGGCGGTGCCGTTGGCTTTGTCGTGATGGATGCAAAGACGGGCGCTGTGCTGGAGACGCGCTCGCCCGATCTGGCGCTGCCGCCGGCCAGCGTCGCCAAGGCGGTGACGGCACTTTACGCGCTGGAAAAGCTTGGTCCCGCACACCGTTTTGCGACGCGGGTGCTGGCGACCGGGCCGGTGGTCGACGGCGTGGTGCAGGGCGATCTGGTGCTGGCGGGGGGCGGGGATCCGACCTTGCAGACCGACCAACTGGGCTATCTGGTGGGCTGGCTTGCGGCAGGTGGCCTGAAAGGCGCGACGGGGCGGTTCCTTTACTGGGACGGCGCGCTGCCCACCTTGCGCGGGATCGCCGAGGACCAGCCCGAGCATGTCGGCTACAACGCCGCGATCTCGGGCCTGTGCCTGAACTTCAACCGTGTGTATTTCGAGTGGAAGCGCGAGGGCGGCGATTGGCGCGTTGCCGTCGATGCCCGGGGCGAGCGGTTCCTGCCCGAGGTCGGCATGGTGCGGGTCGCGGTCGCTCAGCGTGACGCGCCCCTGTTCACCTATGCGCCAGGGCCAGTCGAAGAATGGACCGTCGCCTCGGGGGCCTTGGGCAAGGGCGGCAGCCGCTGGTTGCCGGTGCGCGACCCCGGCACCTATGTGGCCGAGGTGTTCCGCACGCTGGCCCGGGCGCAGGGCATCAGGCTGGAGCGGGGCGAGCGGGCCCTGGCCCTGCCGGCGGGGGCCGAGCTTGGCCGGGTCGAAAGCGAGCCCCTGACCGAGGTCTTGCGCGACATGCTGAAATTTTCGACCAACCTGACGGCGGAATGCGCGGGGCTTGCGGCTTCGAGGGCCGCGACGCCCGAGGCATCGGCGCAGGCGATGTCGGCCTGGGTCGCCGCCACCTTCGGTGTGACGTTCGAGCTGCACGATCATTCCGGCCTTGGGGGCCGCTCGCGGGTGACGGCAGGGGGCATGGCGCGGGTCTTGCAGCAGGCCGAGGCCGCCGGACGCGGGCTGCGGGACATCCTGCGCGACGTGGGTATGAAGGACGATGCGGGCAAGGTTATCAAAGGTCACCCGGTGACGGTGCTGGCCAAGTCGGGGACGCTGAACTTCGTCTCGGGGCTGGCAGGGCACATTCTGCCTCCAGCCCCGGGACGCGAGCTTGTGTTTGCCATCTTCTCGGGCGATCCCGAGCGGCGGGATGCGGTGCCGGTGGTCCTTCGGGAAGAACCCGAGGGCGGCAAGGCCTGGACCGGCCGGGCGCGAAAGCTGCAGGGTCAACTGGTCCGCCGCTGGGCCGAGGCTTACGGCTGAGGCCCTACAGGGTCGCAGCCCGGGCGCGCGTGGCAGGTGCCGGATACTGCGATAGCCATGCGGCCTGCGCCTTTGACAATGTTGATCGCGAAGGTGGCCTTCAACGTCTAAGGCTATTCGGTTTCGAACCAGCTGCGGGTGTGGCGCAGGTGGCCCCCGGTTTCACCGTGGATCGGGTCGTCGGTGCCGATCCAGTTCGGCAAGTCCTGTCGGCGCTTGCATCACAGGATGGCCCCCGCGCCGGGCGGTGTCGCCCGGCTTCATGGCGACGACAACGCAGATGCGCCGGGGACACATCGGCTTAGCCCGCCTTCCGCACGGGGACGCGCGCCCATTCCGGCAGCCAGTCGCCGTGGGCGGCAAGAAGATCATGGGTCATTGCCCAGATCTGGTCGAGGTCCAGTTCCGCCCCGGTGTGGGGGTCCATCATAGCAGCGTGGTAGATGTGGTCGGGGTTTTCGGTCAGGAGGGCCTGCACCGTCAGGTCCTGCACGTTGATGTTGGTCCGCATCAGCGCGATCAGCTGCGGCGGGATGTCGTGGACGATGGTCGGCTGCAGGCCGGAGGCATCGACCAGCACCGGCACTTCCACGGCGCAGCCATCGGGCAGTTGCGGGATGTAGCCGCGGTTCCCGATGTTGCCGTAGATCACCGAAGGCTCACCGGTGACGACCGAGTTCACGATTTGGCTGGCGTATTCGTGGCTTTCCTTGACCTCGACCGTGTTGGCGGACTTCAGCGCCTCGGCCTCACGCTTCCAGCGGGCGATCTGTTCGACGCAGCGCTTGGGGTATTCGTCCAGCGGGATGCCGAATTTCTCGATCAGGTCGGGGCGGTCGCGCTTGATGAACCACGGGGTGTATTCGGCGAAGTGTTCGGAGGACTCAGTCACGAAGTAGCCAAGCCGCGTCAGCATCTCATACCGCACTTTGTTCGGGCAGCGCGGGTTCCAGTGGCTGGGCTTGGGGAAACGCCCCTCGCGGTAGCCTTTCACCAGATCGGGGTAGAGGTTCTTGTAGGTCCCGTCGGCCTGCCGATGCTCGAAGGTCAGGTAGAAGGCCATGTGGTTGATCCCGCCGGCGCGGTAGCGGATCTCCTCGACCGGGATGTCGAGGTCGCGGGCCAGTTCATAGGCGGTGCCCTGCACGGAATGGCAGAGGCCGACCTGGCGGATGGTCGGGTATTTCGCGGCGATGGCCCAGGTGTTGATCGCCATCGGGTTGACGTATTGCAGCATGATCGCGTTCGGCGCGACCTGAAGCATGTCGTCGCAGATCGACCACAGATGCGGCACGGTGCGGAGGCCGCGCATGATGCCGCCGATGCCAAGGGTGTCGGCGATGGTCTGGCGCAGGCCGAACGTCTTTGGCACCTCGAAATCAGTGATCGTGCAGGGGTCGTAGCCGCCGATCTGGAAGCAGACGACGACAAAATCCGCCCCGTCCAGCGCACGGCGCTGGTGGGTGTAGGTCTTGACCTGCGCGGTGCCACCCAGGGTTTGGGCCAGCTTGCTGACGATGATCTCGGATTCTTCCAGCCGTTCGGAGTTGATGTCCATCAGGCGGATTTCGGCATTGGCGAGGGCCGAGCGGGACAGGATGTCGCCAGCGATGTTCTTGGTGAAGACGGTGGACCCGGCGCCAATGAAAGTGATGATGGTTTTGGACATGGTGTAACCTCAGGCTGCGATTTCGAAATCCGCTTTCACAAGGCGGCGGGTGTAGTCGGTGGCGGGGCGTTCAAGGACGGCGTCGACAGGAGCCTGTTCGACGATCCGCCCGTTCTGCATGACGATGCAACACACGGCGCTGCCATCGCAACGCGCGGAACCTGAAGCGTCATGTTTCCTCCCTTGGCCAACAATTGGTGTGGGCTTGCTCGACGTGGTTTCGACTGCCGGTCCGAGACTCCTCTTTCGTGGATCGGCACAGGGCAAGGTTGCGGAAGGTCGTCCGCTTCAGCAATATCACTTTGTCAGATATTTTTCCGGTTTTCTAAGATCGGCAGGGAGAGGCCCGCATGACTGACGAGCGAAGCCGCGCACAGCTGCGCCGGAACCCGATGCCGGTTCCGAACCACGACCGGCATTTCTATTCGCAGTTGCGGGCCTTCGGGCGGTTCGGCATCCGCATCTTCGATCCCGTGGTGATGCCGCAGCCGCACTGGCATGGTCATATCGAGGCGAATTTCTCGGACAACTTCCGGATGACCTACGACATCGACAACGAAAAGCTGGTGCTGCCGGAAAACCGGCTGGTCCTGTTCTGGGCAGGGGTGCCGCATCAGTTGACCCGGATCGATCCGGTCGGCGACGCGCCAGGCAAGCTGGCCAATATCTACCTGCCGCTCGACAGCTTTCTTCAGATGCGCCACATCATGCCATTGCAGGCCGCCCTGATCGGACGCGGCATGGTGGTGCTGCCGGAATCGCTGTGTGACGGGACGCTGGTGCAGCGCTGGTATCTCGACTATCGCTCGGGCGATTTCGAGCGGGCCGAGATCGTCAAGATGGAGCTGAACGCCCTGTTTCGCCGCGCAGCGGTTACCGGCTTCGACTACCTTCGCGCGCCCCACCATGACATCGGCACCGACCGCTCGTTAAGTTCGGCCCATGTCCGCCATGTCATCGCGATGGTGCGTTTCGTGCTGGAGAACCTCGAAAAGCCGTTGCTGAATGCGCAGGTGACAGCAGTGACGGGCCTGCACGAAAACTACGCGCTGTCGCTGTTTTCCCGCACGATGCAGGTCCCATTGAAGCAGTTCATCAACCGGATGCGCCTGATGCGGGCGCGGGCACTTCTCGTCGAAAGCTCGACCGCGATTTCAGCGGTGGCCGAGCAGAGCGGGTTCAGCTCGATGACCCAGTTCTACGCGCAGTTCCGGTCGGGCTACGGCATCTCGCCCGCCGCCCTGCGCCACCACTACATCCAGATGGACCTGCGGTAGGGATCGGTGCGGACATTTCCGACGCGGGTGGATGACAGGGGAATTTTGATGGTGCCCAGAGCCGGAATCGAACCAGCGACACGCGGATTTTCAATCCGCTGCTCTACCAACTGAGCTATCTGGGCACCGTTTGGTGGGCGGGTGATACCCAAGGCGTCGGGGGCTGTCCAGAGGGAAAAGCGCCCTTCAATGTGCCTTGGGCGGTGGGTCTTCGGGTGGCAGGTCTTCGGTTTCTTCCTCGGTCTCGGCGGGGATGCGGTAGTTTTCGGTCAGCCAACGGCCAAGGTCCACGTCGGCACAGCGGCGCGAGCAGAACGGGCGGTAACCGTCTGCGGTGGGCTTGCCGCAGATCGGGCAGCTCATGGCAGCCCCCCTGGCAGAAGCTCGGTCAGCGGCAGGCGGTCACGCTTGCGGGTCATCTCGTAAAGGCCAAGCACCGTCCAGCCCGCAAGGTTCGTCTCGCCCTCTGTCTTGAAAGCGGCCTTCAGCACCTGGTCCAGGATATGGCGGTCGCGCTTCGGCATCGGGGCAAAATCCACCACCACCTGCCCGCCAAGCCCGCGCAGACGCAGCTGGCGCGGCAGGTCGCGGGCCGCGGCGATGTTCGCCTTCAGGCTGGCCGCGGGCGAGGTGTCCGGTCCGGTGTTCACGTCGACCGCCACCAGCGCCCGGGTCGGCTCGATCATCATGCTGGCGCCTGCGTCCAGCGCGACGCGGGGGGCGAGCAGCGCCTCGATCGCCTCGGACACGCCGTGGCGGGCAAAGCTGCCCGGATCAGTGTCGGCGTCATCAACGACCGGGTCCAGCCAGTCGCGGAACGCAAGATCATGCGCCGACGGCCCGTCGACCAACAGCTCGGGCCCGCCCGCAAGATCCGCCAGCACAGCCTCGGCCAGACCACGCATCGCGGCGATGTCTTCGGCGACGGCGCTGTCTTCCGCATCCGCACAACCCGACCGCAGGATCAGGCCCAGCCTTTCGTCCGCGCCCGCCATCCCGGCCTTGGCCATGGCGTCAAGCTCTGCCCGCCGGTCGTCATCCTTGATCTGGCGCGAAATGTTCAGGCCCGGAGCCTCGGGCGTGACGATCGCGAAGCGCGACTTGAAGAGAAGCCGCGTCGTGACCGGAATGGCCTTGCCAGGTTCGGTCGGGCCGGTCACCTGAACCAGCAGCCGCTGACCCGGGGCCACGCCCGAGATCTGGCGCAGAAAGCCCGATCCGCCGGGAAGCTTGACGAAGATGCCGCCCTGGCCCTTGACCGGACGGTCCGCGACCGCGCGGTAGACGGCTCCGGGCAAAGCCACGTCATCCACCGGATCAAGGGCAAACTCTTCCAGCCGCCCGTCCACGATCAGCGCTGCGGCCTGACGGCTCGCGATCTCGTCCAGAACCAGTAGACGACCCTTCATTCCCGCCTCCAGACCGGATAGCCGATGGCGGTCAGAAGTGCCGCCGTCTCGGCCACCGGTAATCCCATGATGCCGGTGTAGCTGCCAGAGATCCACGGGATCAGCGCACCGGCCAGCCCCTGGATGCCGTAGCCACCGGCCTTGCCCTGCCATTCGCCGCTGGCAAGATAGGCGTTCAGTTCAGCGTCCGAAAGCCGCTTCATCCGGACGGTGCTCAGGCTTTCGCGCGCGAGAACCCGGTCGCCCCTGCGCACGGCAATCGCGGTGATCACCTGATGGCGACGCCCGGCAAGTGCCGTCAGAAAGGCCGCAGCCTCGCCTGCATCGACGGGCTTGCCAAGGATGCGGCGGCCCAGGGCCACTGTGGTATCGGCGCAAAGGACCACGTCGTCAGGACCGGCGGGCACCGCCAGCACCTTCTCGCGCGCCAGGCGCAGACAATAGGGCCGAGGCAGCTCGCCCTTGCGCGGGTCTTCGTCGATGTCGGGGGGCAGGATCAGGTCGGGCGTGATGCCCAGGCCCGCCAGCAATTCCTTGCGGCGCGGGCTGGCCGATCCCAGGATCAGGCGCAAGATCGGTTACTTGAAGCGATAGTTGATGCGGCCCTTGGACAGGTCGTAGGGGGTCATTTCGACCTGAACCTTGTCGCCCGCCAGAACCCGGATGCGGTTCTTGCGCATCTTGCCTGCCATCACCGCGATCAACTCATGGCCGTTCTCGAGTTCGACCCTGAATGTGGCGTTTGGCAGGAGTTCCTTAACGACACCGGGGAATTCGAGAATGTCTTCCTTGGCCATGGTCTCTCCATTGCAGATGGGCCCGCAGGGAATGTCCAGCAGGCGTCCGGGGGGGCGTATGCCCGCGAAATAGCCGGTTTTCAAGCGGATTCGTTCGGATCAACGTCACGGCGGCCCGAAAGCGGCCTGCGTCCGAAGCGAAAGCGTTGTCACCGAAGCGGGCGGGGTCAGCTGCATGCGGGGGTTCGGAAATGGATAACAAACTCGTCCCGGGCGCGCCTGCGACCCGATGCCGATCCTTGGCTGCGCGCAGCAAAGTCTTGCAGACTCGGCCGAACGGGTGCATTTTAACAGAATTGTGATGACGAACCCACCGTTTTCAGGTGACCAAATTGCGCTACGGATTGATTGCGTTCCTTGCGTTGGCAGCCTGCGCGGCATTGACCCAGCGCGACTTGCGGACCGAATACCTCGAACAGATCAGGGCCATCGGGATGACGCCTGTCTATCCGCCCCGGGGCGAGGTGCAGGTCGGTGATGTCTACCTGACCTTTGTGCCTGCGAACGGCGGCGATGACGCGGCGACGTCGCTGTTTGTCGGGCGCATGAACAGCCTGCGGGATCAGGCACTGGCCTACCTTGCCAGCCGCGACAACGTCGGGGGCCTGATGCCTGCGGACGCCGGCAAGGTTCAGATCGGCGAAATGCGCGAACTTCCAGCCGTGAACTTCCCGACAATCACCGGAAGTGCCGCATCCTCGGCGTCGCTGGGGGCGATAGCGCCGGTGTTTTCCGGGATCTTCTCAGTCGGGTCGTTGGACACGGTCAGCATGAAGGCTTCTGGGCAAGGTCTCGGCGCTCTATCGCGAACTTGGCTATGACGCGAGCCGCCCGGACGCAGGCCCGCCGCCCTGCGGCGATCCGAAGGCTGCGGCCCAAGGCCAGAGTTGCCGACTTCAGCTTATCACGCGCACCTATCTGACGCGGGATATTGCGTTCAAGTACAACCAGAAGCGCAAGATCGGGGCCAGCGTCGCGACCTCGACACCGCTTGCCGCCGCCACGCCGGTCGCCACAGCGCCCTCGATTTCAGTGAACATCGACGCCAATACGCCACCCGATACGGCGACCTCGGTCATAAATGCCCTGAAGACACCCGCAAACACTTCGGCCCAGTCCGTCGCGGCGGCCACGGTCACCGAAACAGCGCAGGGCCTGGAGTTTGACCAGAAGTTCCGCGATCCGCTCGCCATTGCCTACGAGGCCGTCAGCCTGTCGCTCATTGATGCCGACCGGCTTTGTCCGCTTGCGAAATAGTCCGCTTCACCGAAAGGGAGGGGAAAACGATGCCCGACAAGATAGTGCACCTGAGAGGCTCTCTCGCCAGTTTTGAAGTCGCGCTGGACTCTGACCGCAAACCCGTCCGGGTCCGGTCGGGCGGCAGGGATTTCATTTGCCGCCAGACCCAGTTCGGGATGATCTGCGAACCGGTCGGGCCCGGCGGCACCGGCGGTGGGTCCGGCCCGGTGCTGCAGTTGCGCGTGACGAAAAAACGGCTTTTCGCGCGCGCGGTCCCCGAAAGTGCCGGAGATAGCGCGTTCGGTGCCCGAAGCGGGTTTCAACGGCATGTCGTGTGACCCGCGCTGGTCAGGGTCGAGGCCTGCATCGTGCAGCGAAGCGCTTGGACGGTCGCGCGCGGTCTGTCCTGCGGCCCCGGGTCGTGGCCGACCTGTCGGCGTCGTCTTCCGCGACGACCCCGCAGGTCCCTAACAAGATCCTAACGTCCACAGCCAACCCTTTGAAAATCCTTATGTCGTTTTGCTGTCCCGCGTGGGCAGGACCCGACCGCTAAAGCGCCCGCATCCAGAATTGCAGCGGCTTTTCGGTCTCGGCCATGTCGCCGAGGTCCTTCCAGCTGAAGCGGGCCACCACGCCGGGGAGCGTGTCGTAGCCTCGGCCACGCCAGAAGGCCTCGTTGGTGCGGGCGGCTGCGGGTCTTGCCGGGTGGTCGTCGGGCCGGATGACCGAGCAGAAGGCAACGTGGGTCCGCCCCAGCGCGTGGGCATGGGCCTCGCGCAGGTCGATGAAGCGGTGGCCAAGGCCGATGCCGCGGTAGGGGCGGAGGAGGACGGATTCCGCGCCGTACAGGATGCTTTCGGGCTGGAGGCCTAGGTCGCGGAATGGCGCCGCGAACTCCGGCGCGTGGTCCTCCATCGGGGTCGAGGTCGAGGCGCCGATCAGCTGGCCGTCATGGAACGCGCCCACCAGCAGCGCGGCCGGGTTGTCGCGGTAGGTGGCGAGGTATTCGCGTTCGTATGCGAGCGAGCCGTCGTAGAGGTAGGGCCAGTCCCGGAACACGGTGATCCGCAGCTGAGCGACGCCGTCGAGCGCGGCTTCCAGCTCGGGGCCGCGCAAGACACGGACGTCGATCTCGTCGATGTTCACTGGCTCACCTGCCGGATCCAGTCGTTGAGGTTGTAGAAGGTGGTGATGCGGCTGATGAGGCCGCCCCTGATCTCGAAGAACCCCCCGGCAGGGAGGATGTAGGTCTGGCCCCGCGCTTCGGGCAGGCCGGGGTCGGTCTTCAGATACTCCCCGTGGACCACGAACTCGGCCGCCCCCCGGGAACCGTCGTCGGTGGCGAAGATCGTGAGGTCGTGGAGCTGCTCGCGGTAGCTGACCCCCATGTGGCTGCAGAACTCGCGGAACTTGGCCTTCCCAATCCGATGCCCGCCCTCGTTCACCCGGTGCTCGACGTCCTCGGTCAGGCAGGCGAGCATCCCCTCGGGGTCGCCCGCGTTGAAGGCGTCGTAGTAGCGGCGGAGGAGGGAAAGCGACCTTGCGGTGCGCCGCGCGCGGCGCGGTGGGGGCCGCAAAGGATTCCAATGGGTTGGGTGTGGGCGTTAGGGGATTGTTAAGGGTTGGGTGGATATGGCTAAGTGCGAGAACGTTATGAACAGGAAGGATTCTCCCGTGCGGAATTTGGTCGTTGTGTGTTCCTTGGTGGCCTTGGTCGGTTGCGTAGAAACGAGTGTGCAGCCGCTGACGCAGTCGTCGTTCAAGATTTCAACGCAAGCCGAGGACATGTGCGGCGCGAAAGGCACGCGGGAGATTGCCTTCCGTGAAGCCGCCATCGAGGTCATCAAGCGCGGGGCTGACCGCTTCATCGTGGTGGGGGACCAGTCCAGGTCGGAGATCACCGGTGGTATGTTCACCACGTATGGCGGGTTCGACACCTTCGGGACGAACACGCAGGACATGGTGATTCAGATCATCCAGAAGGGCGATCCGAGGATGAGGGATGCGTTGTCGGCACGCCAGACGCTGGGGCCGGACTGGCAGGCGATCGTTGCGAAGGGGGCGGCGGATAGTTGCCTTTAGGGCGGTGAAGTCTGTCACCCAGCATCGCAAGATCGGTGATGACGCTGGCTATTTTCGTTGGTGGACAGCCCGCCAGAGCGAGGTCATCTTCGTACCCAACAGACTCCAGTTCAGGCTAAGGATGGGCTGGCAGTCTATACTTCGCGGGAACAGACACACTGGTTCCAGTCCCAGTCACATATTTGTCGGCCAACCTTGCTGCCTTGATCTTGCCCTTGGGTAACTCGAACAGTGGGTTGAGTGAGCGAGCCCGACTGAAGCGACCCGGTGGGCACACCACATCTATTCTCTTCGTACCCGAAAGCTGTCGCGCCATGGCTACCGCGCTGGCCATATCGGTGTCAGCCGAGATCACTATGGCTCGATCAAACTCATTGAGAAAAGTATCCTTTATCAAATGGATAGCTATGTTGACATCAGTTTCCTTTTCTTCATGAGTATGGTACTGAGCGCCGCAAACCTTGCACTTGAGAAACTTCTTCTTGAAGTTTCCTTCGATGAATTTGACGCCTTCGCACTTAAGGGCTTCGACATAGGCGCGATGGCGCAGCATTGAATCTGGCATCCACGTCGCAAACGCCGAAAAGTACTTAACTGACCTAAGCTGCTCATCGCCACGAATGATGCTTTCTGACAGTCTACGCAGACACAGCCACTTCAAGCTGTCATCGTGAAGTTCGTCCAACGCATGGTATAGGTTGAACCCGTCGACGTACACGCTGACGCGCTTCTTCGCACCTTCGGACATGCTTCCCCCAAATGAAAAGGCCGCACCTTTCGGCGCGGCCCTGTCTCGTCGGATATACCGAACGAGGTGGATACCTGAGATATGGTAGATACTGCGCTTCTGTCAATCAGTATGTGGAAAAATGGTTCATAAGTGATTACCGCGAGAACCGTTGCACTCACCCCTGCAACGTCCGCACCCCATACCCCTCGCCCCTCGCCTTCATCGCCGCCACCGCCGCCACACTCGCCGCAGCGGTGGTGAAATACGGGATCTTGTCCATCAGGGCCACCCTCCGAATATCCCGGCTGTCGCTCACCGCCTGCGTGCCCTCGGTCGTGTTCATCACCAGGGCGATGTCGTTGTTCTTCAGCCGGTCGACGATGTTCGGGCGGCCTTCGTAGACCTTGGCGACGGCCTCGGACGGGATGCTCTGGTCGGCGAGCCACTTGGCGGTGCCCTTGGTGGCGACAATCACGAAGCCCATCGCCACAAGGTCGCGGGCGGCGGCGGCCAGCGCGGGGGTCTTGTCCATGTCCTTGACCGACAGGAAGACGCGGCCCTCGGTCGGCAGGATCGTGCCGGCACCCATCTGGGCCTTGAGGAAGGCCAAAGCGAAGGTTCGGTCCCAGCCCATCACTTCGCCAGTGGAGCGCATTTCCGGCCCGAGGACCGGGTCGACGCCGGGGAAGCGGGCGAAGGGGAGGACGGCCTCTTTGACGCTGAACCAGGGTGTATGCGGGTCGGCGAGGGTCAGGGGGTCGGCGAGGGGGAGCGGAGTGTCGGGACCGACGCCGGCGGGGTAGGGCGCGCGCATCGGGAAGTTCGACAGGGGCTCACCGGCCATCAGGCGGGCGGCGATGGAAGCGATGGCACTATCAGTGGCCTTGGCGACGAAGGGCACGGTGCGGCTGGCGCGGGGGTTCACTTCCAGGACGTAGATCACGCTGTCCTTGATCGCGAATTGCACGTTCATCAAGCCGACGACGTTGAGGGCGAGGGCCATGATGACGGTCTGGCGTTTGAGTTCCTCCACCGTTTCGGCGGAGAGCTGGTGCGGCGGCAGGCAGCAGGCCGAGTCGCCGGAGTGGACGCCCGCCTCCTCGATATGTTCCATGATTCCAGCGACATGGACGGCTTTACCGTCGCTTAACGCATCGACGTCAACCTCGACCGCACCGGAGAGGTATGAGTCGAGGAGGACGGGGGAGGAGCCGCTGACCTGCACGGCGGTGCGGATATAGCGTTCCAATTGGGCGTCGTCGCGGATGATCTCCATCGCGCGGCCACCAAGGACGAAGGAGGGGCGGATGACGAGAGGGTAGCCGACATCGACGGCGACGGCGAAGGCTTCGTCCCGGCTGCGGGCGGTGCCATTGTGCGGCTGCTTGAGGCCAAGTTTGTGGAGAAGCTGCTGGAAGCGTTCGCGGTCTTCGGCAAGGTCGATGGCGTCGGGCGTGGTGCCGAGGATCGGGATGCCTTCCTCATGCAGCGCGTTGGCGAGTTTGAGGGGGGTCTGGCCGCCGAACTGGACGATGACGCCGTGGAGGGTGCCGTTTTCCTGCTCCACACGCAGGATTTCGAGGACGTGTTCGAGGGTCAGGGGCTCGAAGTAGAGGCGATCCGAGGTGTCGTAGTCGGTGGAGACGGTCTCGGGGTTGCAGTTGACCATGATGGTCTCGTAGCCCGCCGCGGTCAGAGCGTAGCAGGCGTGGCAGCAGCAGTAGTCGAACTCGATTCCTTGGCCGATCCGGTTCGGGCCGCCGCCGAGGATGACGACCTTCTTGGCGTTCGAGGGGCGGCTTTCGCATTCCACGTCGCCCATCGCGGGGTGTTCGTAGGTGGAATACATGTAGGGGGTCTGGGCTTCGAACTCGGCCGCGCAGGTGTCGATGCGCTTGAAGACGGCGGTGACGCCAAGGCGGGTGCGGGCGCGGCGGACCTGGGCTTCGTCGCGGCCGGTGAGCTTGGCAAGGCGTGCGTCGGTGAAACCCATCATCTTGAGCGCGCGGAGGGCGTCGGCGTTGGTGGGCAGGCCGGTCTTGCGGATCTGCGCCTCGGTGTCGATGATCTCGCGGATGCGTGCGAGGAACCAGGGATCGAAAGCGGTGATCTGGTTGATCTCGTCATCGGTCAGGCCGTGGCGCATGGCTTGCGCGATGACGCGGAGGCGGTCGGGGGTGGCTTGACCCAGGGCCTTGACGATAGAGGCTTTGTCGGGCGCGCCGGGGATAGCGATTTCGTCAAACCCGGTGAGGCCGGTTTCAAGGCTGGCGAGGGCCTTCTGCATGGATTCGTGGATGGTGCGGCCGATCGCCATCGCCTCGCCCACCGATTTCATCGCGGTGGTGAGGTTGGGTTCGGAGCCGGGGAACTTCTCGAACGCAAAGCGAGGGATCTTGGTGACGACATAGTCGATGGAGGGCTCGAAGGAGGCGGGCGTGACCTTGGTGATGTCGTTGTCAAGCTCGTCCAGGGTGTAGCCGACGGCCAGCTTCGCGGCGATCTTGGCGATGGGGAAGCCGGTGGCTTTCGACGCCAAAGCCGAGGAGCGGGAGACGCGGGGGTTCATCTCGATCACGACCATGCGGCCGTCGGCGGGGTTGATGGCCCACTGGACGTTGGAGCCGCCGGTTTCGACGCCGATCTCGCGCAGGACGGCGATCGAGCCGTTGCGCATGATCTGGTATTCCTTGTCGGTGAGGGTCAAGGCCGGGGCGACGGTGATGCTGTCGCCGGTGTGGACGCCCATCGGGTCGACGTTTTCGATGGAGCAGACGATGATGGCGTTGTCGGCGCGGTCGCGGACGACCTCCATCTCGTATTCCTTCCAGCCGAGGAGCGACTGGTCGACCAGCACTTGTGCCACCGGGGAGGCCTCGAGCCCGGACTTCACGATGGCTTCGTAGTCGTCGCGGTTGTAGGCGACGCCGCCGCCGGTGCCGCCGAGGGTGAAGGCGGGGCGGATGATGGCAGGGAGGCCGACGTATTCGATGGCGGCAACCGCCTCGGCCACGCCGGCGGCGATGTCGTATTTGCCGGAGGGCAGCTTTGGCGCGGCGATGATCGTGGCCTTGGGGTTTTCCAGACCGATGCGGTCCATCGCCTCGCGGAAAAGCTTGCGGTCTTCGGCCATCTCGATGGCTTCACGCTTGGCCCCGATGAGTTCCACACCGAAGCGGTCAAGGACGCCCATGTCGGCCAAGGCCAGCGCGGTGTTCAGGCCGGTTTGCCCACCCATCGTGGGCAAGAGCGCGTCGGGGCGTTCCTTTTCGATGATCTTGGCGACAACCTCGGGGGTGATCGGCTCGATGTAGGTGGCATCTGCCAGTCCGGGGTCGGTCATGATCGTCGCGGGGTTCGAGTTCACCAGGATGACCCGGTAGCCTTCCTCACGCAGGGCCTTGCAGGCTTGCGCGCCGGAGTAGTCGAACTCGCAGGCCTGGCCGATGACGATGGGGCCCGCGCCGATGATCATGATCGACTTGATATCGGTCCGCTTCGGCATGTCAGCCCCCACCTATTGCGCAAAATTGTGCGGGTTATAGACAGAAGCCGGACCGGCGCAAGGGGCAAACGGGGCGTGCCAAGGAGCCCGATCGGGGCCAATGGAAAAGGGCCGGAGGTTTCCCCCCGGCCCCGGTGTTTCAGCGCTTTTGCTTAGGCGCGTTCGCCCACGGCAGCCTCGGCGGCGGCAATCGCGGCCTTGCGGGCGGCGATACGCTCGCCCGTCGGCGGGCCTTCGAAGCGGCGGTTTTCCACAGCGAACCACAGGATCAGCGCCAGGACGATGAAGCCTGCGACGACGTAGAGCACGCGTTCGTTCGGGGGGGCGATGGCGATGAAGAGGATCACAGCCATGCCGACGACTGACAGCACAGTCACCAGCTTGTAGACGCCTGCGGACAAGGCCCAAGGGCCGGGGTTCGGCCATTTGGCAGTGCCGAACGAGAACATCGCTGCGACCAGCGGGATGGTGAAGGACAGGAACAGGAACACCAGGGTCGAGTTCACCACGATCACATAGATCGAGGTGCCTTCAACCTTGATCGACAGCGCCAGCACCACGTAGAGGATGCAAAGCACGGTCGCTGTCCAGATCGCATTCACCGGGGTGCGGTACTTGGCCGAAACCGAGGCCAGCGCCTTGGATCCGACTGGCATCCCGTCATCGCGCGAGAAGGCGAAGAGCATCCGGCTGGCCGACGTCACCGTGGCCAGACCGCAGAGAAGCTGGGCGATGAAGATGCCCAGGTAGATCACGTTGGCAAGACCGGCCGGCATGATCGCGTTGATCGTGCCGAAGAACATGCCCCAACCCTGGGCCGCAGCGGCGTCCATGTCGGGAATCGCAAGGGTGATCGCGCAGATCATGATCCAGCCGATCAGCGACGACCAGAGCACAGCCGAGACGATGCCCTTGGGCACCGACATGGCGGCGTTCTTGGTTTCCTCGGAGGTATGGGCCGAAGCGTCGTAGCCGGTGATCGTGTAGACCGGCAGCAGAAGGCAGAGCAGGAACAGGTAGCCCACGCTGTCCGACTGCGGGAACACGTTGCCGCCCGCCTCGCCAGAATAGTTGGTGAAGGTCCAGAGCCGCGAGATGTCGATCGCGGGCGCATACATCAGGCAGGCCACAACCAGAACGGCGGTGGTCGCAAAGATGAGGTAGCCCGAGATGTCGGTCAGGAAGGTCGTGGCCTTGATCCCAATGTGGTTGAAGATTGCCTGCAGGACGGTGATCGCGGCGACGAAGCCGACAACCTGCCAGTCGGTGCCGGAAAAGCCGAACATCGGCCCGAAGGTCCCGGCAAAGAAATAGGCGGTGCCGATGTTGATCGCGCCGAGGACGGTAATCAGTCCCAGCAGGTTGAGCCAGGCCGTCAGCCAGCCCCAGAAGCGGTTCCCGAGGATCGAGGCCCAGTGGTAAAGCCCGCCCGCCGTCGGAAAGGCCGAGGCGACTTGCGCCATGGAAAGCGCGAACATTCCCGACAGGATGCAGCCGACGATCCAGCCGATGCCAGCCCCCGCGCCGCCGACCGAGGAGATGGCCTGAGCGAAGGAGTTGATACCGCCGGAGAGGATGCAGATGATCGAGAACGAGATCGCGAAGTTCGAGAATT
Organism: Paracoccaceae bacterium; assembly: GCA_009773055.1. Lineage (GTDB taxonomy): Bacteria > Pseudomonadota > Alphaproteobacteria > Rhodobacterales > Rhodobacteraceae > Tabrizicola. The sequence goes on along the minus strand of WOUW01000037.1, from coordinate 408 downwards.
TCGACATGGAGCGTGACAGCTCCTGCGCGTAGCCCATGCCATGAAGGACTTTTATGTCCTCATGTTTGGCATGGTCATTGTAGTCGTCGGAAGCCATGGAGTGTTCCCTTCGTACCGTTGTTGGACGCTTTTTTGTTATTCGTTAAGCCCGGGCCACATCATGTGGTGGCCCGATACTGGCAACAGGGAAGCGCGAATTTGATCAAGTGGCAAGCTTTGAATGCGTTTGCGGGCGGTGAACCCGGCGAATTTGATGGCTTGCGTCGTTTTCGGTGACGCAATGGGCGGGGAAACGGCTGGCGGCGCGGTCGGGATCGGCCTATCTGGGGGCGCGACGGCTGGAACGGGGGCCCTCTGCTGTGATCCTTTTCGAACATGGCCCGGGAGAGAAGCCCGCGCTTTTCGACG
>WOUW01000082.1 GCA_009773055.1 Paracoccaceae bacterium | reverse complement strand
CTGCGCGTTGCTTCGAATTAAACCACATGCTCCACCGCTTGTGCGGGCCCCCGTCAATTCCTTTGAGTTTTAATCTTGCGACCGTACTCCCCAGGCGGAATGCTTAAAGCGTTAGCTGCGCCACTGAAGAGCAAGCTCCCCAACGGCTGGCATTCATCGTTTACGGCGTGGACTACCAGGGTATCTAATCCTGTTTGCTCCCCACGCTTTCGCACCTCAGCGTCAGTATCGGACCAGTTGGCCGCCTTCGCCACTGGTGTTCTTGCGAATATCTACGAATTTCACCTCTACACTCGCAGTTCCACCAACCTCTTCCGAACTCGAGACTCCCAGTATCAAAGGCAGTTCTGGAGTTGAGCTCCAGGCTTTCACCTCTGACTTAAAAGTCCGCCTACGTGCGCTTTACGCCCAGTGATTCCGAACAACGCTAGCCCCCTTCGTATTACCGCGGCTGCTGGCACGAAGTTAGCCGGGGCTTATTCTTCCGGTACAGTCATTATCTTCCCGGACAAAAGAGCTTTACAACCCTAAGGCCTTCATCACTCACGCGGCATGGCTGGATCAGGCTTGCGCCCATTGTCCAATATTCCCCACTGCTGGGCTGGATCAGGCTTGCGCCCATTGTCCAATATTCCCCACTGCTGCCTCCCGTAGGAGTCTGGGCCGTGTCTCAGTCCCAGTGTGGCTGATCATCCTCTCAGACCAGCTACTGATCGTCGCCTTGGTGAGCCATTACCTCACCAACTAGCTAATCAGACGCGGGCCGATCTTTTGGCGATAAATCTTTCCCCCGAAGGGCTTATCCGGTATTAGCTCCAGTTTCCCGGAGTTGTTCCGAACCAAAAGGCACGTTCCCACGCGTTACTCACCCGTCTGCCGCTCCCCTTGCGGGGCGCTCGACTTGCATGTGTTAAGCCTGCCGCCAGCGTTCGTTCTGAGCCAGGATCAAACTCTCAAGTTGAATGCTGAGATCTTGAACCGGCTAGTCACTACGTTGAATTGACAGAGGACACACCTAGAACAATCTTGCGACTGCTCATGGTAGTCTCTGATGAAACGTAGCACTGCCGAAGTCTCGTCTTGATCGATCTGTTACCAGGTCGATCCGCAAGAACTCCGCCGCCTACGTTTCTCTTTCCCATATTCAGTTGTCAAAGAACCGGAACCGTGAGGCTCCCACCCTTAGCGAAGGGCGACTGAAACTCTGCCTTCTGACCTGGGTCAGAAGCGTCATGCACCAGAAGGTGACTGAGAAGCTTCAGGTGACGACGGGCCGGGCCGGTAAAGCGCGGCGCCGCGTCGATGGGCGGGTTATAGGCCAAGCCCTTTCGGACTGTCAACACGGAATTCAAAAAAAATGACATGCCGACGACAAAGGCCCGTCGCCGGCTATGGAAGAGATGCACTGTGTACGCTCTCAGACCATTGATTGAACGGGTGTTTTCGCGATTCGACAAGCCGTTTTCCACAGTCCCCGGGGCGGCGGACTTTTTGGCCCTGGGCGGGTTTTGCGGCTCTCTCGGCGCCAGCCGCAGGCCTTCGCCCCTCCGAATCTGGTCTGGGAGACCCGCCCTGCGCCGCCAGGACCCACCCTTCTGCCAAAGCCAGGGGCCCGAGAGCACGATGACGGCACGTTGCGGGGGAGACGGGACCGGGGATGGACCGGCATCGGGAAAGGCCGCTCGCGCGCGTGCGTGCGCGAGCGCGCGGTCCTTCATCCATTTTTCGCTTTTGCTCTGCCGTCATTGTTCTTGCTCCGCCGTGTTCCCGGCGCTCCCGCTGCCGACGCGCCCACTTTCGGCGGCGCTGCGCCGGATCGCGGGCTTCCCCACGGGTGGCTGGCCGCTTGCCTCCCCGCCGTCGGGCATCCCCAGCCCTGACCACGCCACATTCGTCACCCCTTTGTCGCGACCGCGACCCTGCTTGACGGCCCATCCGGCCACGGGCAACGTCGCCGCGCATCGCGCCGGGCACCGCTTCCCCCCGGATCCGTTCGGAGATTTGACGTTTGCTGTTGTCGGGCCGATCCCTTGCCGCCCATCAGGCCGACCCGAGTGCATCCCTCGGCGACGAGGCGCCCCTGTCCGCAGACGGCCGCGAGCGTCGCACGATCGAGGGGCGCGGCATCAACATGCGCTGGTTCTCCGGCACGGTCCTCACGGGTCTGTGCGGGGCGGGCCTCATGGGCGGCGCGGTCTGGGCCGCGCTCGAGAACCCGACCCGACCGCCGGCACCGGCGGAGATTCTCCAGCCCCTCACCCGCTCGGGAAGCGGCGCCGGCGAGCGTCCGACGAATACGGCGCGCAAGGGCGACCGCCTGACCCCCCTTGCCGACCTCTTCTCATCCTCCAAGCAGACCATCCGCGTCTCGCAGACCTCGCGGGTCGGCGACCGCGAGATTATCCGCGTCCGCCCGCATACGCGGGTGGTCGCCAATCTGGTCCAGACGTCGAGCGGCGACTACGACATCCCGCAGTTCAATCCGCTTCGTCTTCTGGCAGGCGACACCGCCGAGCGGGCAGAGGAGCAGCAGCAGCCGGACGGTGAAGGCGAGGTGACGGTGGTCATGCGAGACTTCGGCGCCCTGCCCCCGCAGCAGCGCAGCATGATGGTCCTGTCGACCGACGACATCCTCGGCCAGGTCCGCGAGGTCGCCACGCCTGGCCTGACCATTCCTGCATCGCTGCCTGCCGACGGTGGCTTCGCCGCCCGGCCGCGCCCGCGCAACGACGTCATCGACCCGGACGACCCGAACGTCATGCGTGTCGTCAAGCGCGCGCCGGAGGCGTCTGCCTCGGCCGTGCCGCCCGACCGCACGGCAATCGCCAAAGCCGGAGACACCATCACCTCGATCCTCCTCGAACTCGGGGCTGTACGCGACGACGTCCGCCTGATCGCCGCGGCCTTCACCCGCG
>WOUW01000036.1 GCA_009773055.1 Paracoccaceae bacterium | reverse complement strand
AAGCCCGTCGTTATGCGGAGCGGATTGTCGAAAATCCCTCGCGTTTACAGCGTGATGACCTGACCGCTCCGCATAATCCGTCGCTCGGCATAACAGGCCTTATGCAGAGCACCGCATAAGGCCTGCTTCGAGGGATATCTCAGCCACGCCAAGGGCGCGACAACGAGCATCCGGGACTATGCCCCGCAGGACGAGACCTTGCATGGCATCGCAGACAGGCTGCAGGCGATCCAACGGCGGAACTTCTATCAGCTTGCTGCCGAGGCCAGCCACCGAGGTCGCTACTACCACGAATTCACCATGTCCGTGGACGTCACCCGCGACAGCCAGACTGGCCAACCACCGACCGACGATGCTGAGGAGGTCGTAACAGAAATCTTCCGCGATCTGGCCCGCTGGCTCTACCGCCAGCTTCAGGCCGAATATGACCATCTCACCTCGAATGAGGCTATCGAGGAGGGGATCGTGATCAATGAGTACACCTTCACCGACACCGGACGGCGGTTCGGGTGATATCAGTTCTTGAAGGATTTCGGCACATGATGCAAAAACGCAGAACAGGCAGGGAGAGTATCAACATGTTGGGGACTTCCCTCGAGCTTTTCGCAGGGGCTGGTGGCCTTGGAATAGGGCTCTCCGCTGCTGGCTTCAAACCCCGAGCCGTGGTTGAGTTCAACAAGTGGTGCTGTGACACGCTCCGCCAGAACCATTCGACGCTGTCAAAAGACGGAGGAGATTGGAACGTCATCGAGGGCGATGTCCGAAAGGTCGATTTCACCATCTATGAGGGCAGAGTCGATCTCATCTCTGGCGGACCACCGTGCCAGCCGTTCTCTCTCGGTGGGCGACACCGTGCCTATGACGATGCTCGGGATATGTTCCCCCAGGCCGTCCGCGCTGTCAGGGAAGCCCGGCCACGAGCCTTCATCTTCGAGAACGTTAAGGGTCTCACCCGCGCAAGTTTTCACGACTATTTCTCCTACGTCCAGCTTCAGCTCGAACATCCAGAGTTGATCGCCCAGTCTGAGGAAGCATGGCAGGATCATCTTCGCAGGCTGCAACAGCACCACACCTCAAAGTCCCGGCCGGGGCTTCACTACAAGGTTGTGACTAAGCTTTTGAACGCTGCCAATTTTGGTGTTCCGCAGAGGCGGGAGCGGGTGGTATTCGTTGGGTTTCGCGACGATGTTGACGCGCGTTGGGCCCCTGAGAGCGGCGGCCACACACAGGAAAGCCTGATCTGGGACCAAGTCTTTGGCGACTACTGGGATCGCCACAGGGTCGCAAAGTCTGATCGTGTCCTTGAAGGGCGTTCGCAGGCAACTGCGAGGCGGCTGTCCAGAGACGAGAAGCCCATCGCGAAGCCGTGGCGCACAACGCGCGACGCCATTGCGGACCTGCCGGATCCAACTGGAAGACATGCGTCTGGAATCCATGATCATCGCTTCCAGCCGGGTGCCAAGGCTTATCCCGGCCACACCGGCAGCTACATTGACGAGCCGGCCAAGACCTTGAAAGCTGGAGTGCATGGTGTTCCTGGCGGCGAAAATATGGTGCGTCTGCCCAATGGTGCTGTGAGGTATTTCACCGTCAGGGAGAGCTGCCGGATCCAGACCTTCCCCGATGACTATCGCCTTCATGGGGCTTGGACGGAATGCATGCGCCAGCTTGGCAATGCAGTGCCGGTTGAGTTGGCGCGGCAAGTTGGTGTCAGCGTTATGGAAAAACTGAAAGCGACGGCCTGATGGCAAAACGTCAGGAGCTCGATAAGGCGGAGCAGACTGCCCAGAAGATCGAGGAGCTTCGGCAAGCCGTTCTCCAAGGCGGGATCACTGCTGTCACTCGAGGAAAACTCCTGACATCGATTTCGCTGATGAAGGACAGCCTTGATGCGCTCAGCCGCGAAATCGATCCTGTGCGCATGCCGGATTCCTTCTTCGATCCGACCGAGCCCAGATTGATTGGGCATTTCGTCGCGTTGGCGCTCATTGCGCAGGAACGGCAAGCCCTGAAGGACTTGACCAAATTCTATGGCGCCGGCGTTTACGCGATCTATTACACTGGCGATGCAGACCTATACGCTCCCATTTCTCGCACAGAAACGCCAATCTATGTCGGCAAGGCGGACCCGAACGCGAACGCGAAGTCCTTGATTGAGCAAGGTACAAAACTTGCTGATCGACTGAATGAGCATCGCAAGAGCATCACCAAGGCAAGCACCACCCTTGATATCTCCGACTTTGAGTGCCGTGCATTGGCCGTTCAGAGTGGATACCAAGCAGCGGCCGAAAGTCACCTGATCAGGTTGTTCAAGCCTATCTGGAACAACGAGACGCGGATTCTGTTTGGTATCGGCAAGCATGGCGACAGCGCGGAAACTCGCGCAAACAACAAGTCTCCTTGGGACACGCTGCACCCCGGCCGGAAATGGGCTGAAGCAAACACTGAGGCAAAGACCGCCGATGACATTCGGTCTGAAGTCGCCAAGCACTTCACTGAAGCTACGATCTTCAAGCGGACGGAAGATGTCTTTGCTGCATTTGCCGCCGGTATCAGGCGCGCTGATCAACTCGGGGCAGACCCAGAGGATGAAGTCCTAAGCGAAGACTAGTCCTCGCTCACCGGTTGCCATCGATCCATTTCGACATGAGCCCCTTGTCGCGGAAGCATTCGTCAGGAACCGCGCGACGCTTGATGCGGGCGAGGCGTTCGGCAAAGGCGACCTGCTTGGACGACGGCAGACGATCCAATTCAGAGACTGGCTTCAGGTTTGCCTGAGCCTCGATCCAGGCGCTGAGGGTGCGTCGGTCCTGTTGAACCTCCCAAGGCAGAAGTGTCTGGTTCCGCAATGCCAGTGAGCGCGCATAAGCGATCTGCTTCGGCGTGGAGGGCAGGGCAAAGGTGGTGCTTTCCATCGGGTATCTCCCTTGGCTCGTCACTCTGAATATAGAACATAACAAGAACAAATTCAACTCTGCCGCAGCCGGAGAGATCGAGGGAGGCGGAATTCGGGTGGGCACCTCCCGGCGTGCCGCCGTGACCGGGCCTTGGTCCTGCGAACGGGAGCCAGCCTTGGCCGTCTCCCCCCATGCGGGCAACAGTCCCTGGCGCAAGAAGGGGAATGGGAGGGAGAGGGCTGCCGGAAGGGGTCGGGTTCCGGCGGGTGAGAGAGAGCGTCGCGCGGGACTGACCCCTCCGGCTCTCTTGAGGTTTCCCTGATGAACGATCTTTCCGCTGTGACCTTGGCGCCTGCGCCGACTGCCGTGCCGTCCCCGTCTACGACGCCTTCCCGCATCCTTGCCGTCGCCGAAGCGCTGCAGCCCGATCTGGCGCAGGGCTTCCAGATCGACGCGCTGCGCTTGCGGCTGGAGATGGAGCGCGCCTTTGGCGGTTCCGATGCGGACGGCAGCTGGGACTGGAAGCTCGCCTATGAGGCGGGTGAGGTGGCATTGGTCCTCTTCCTGCGGAAATTCGGCCGTGCCCTCCTGGCCCGAGCGGGCTCGCCGGGAGCCTTGCTGCCGATCCTCGCCAAAGTCGCGGGGCTTCTGCCCACGCACACCCGACGGTCGGAGGAGATGGAGCGCTTCCAGCAATTTTCGACACCCTTGCCCATGGGGCTCGCGGCTCTGGCGGCAGGGCAGGTCACGCAGCGTGATTGGGTCCTGGAACCTTCGGCCGGGACCGGACTTCTGGCAATCCTGGCGGAGATCGCGGGCGGCAGCCTTGCGCTGAACGAATTGGCCGACTCCCGCGCCGATCTTCTGCGGCTCTTGTTTCCGGGTCGCTCCGTCACCCGTTTTGACGCCGCGCAGATCGACGACCATCTCGACGCTACGCTGTGCCCGAGCGTCATCCTGATGAACCCGCCATTTTCGGCCATGGCCAACGTCGACGGTCGGACGACCGAGGCGACGGCGCGGCATCTGCGCTCCGCGCTCGCACGCCTTGCCCCCGGTGGGCGGCTCGTGGCCATCACCGGCGCCGGTTTCGGGCCCGACGCTCCGGCATGGGCGGAAACCTTCGCCCGCCTGACCGAGAGTGCCCATCTGGTCTTCACCGGCGCTGTGTCGGGCGCTGCTTTCGCCAAGCACGGCACCAGCTTCGAGACGCGGATCTCGGTCTTCGACAAATGCCGGGGCGGCGAGCAGGGCGGCATCACCGCCCATCTGGCACGGTCCATGTCGCCCGATGTGGCCCACCTCCTTGCCCGGATCACCGCCGAGGTCCCGCCACGCCTCGAGTTGGATGCGGGTGTGGGCGCATGCTCCCAGCCCATTTCCTCTTTCCGGGGAATTCCCGGCCGTTCCTCCGGCCTCACCGCTCGACCCTCGCGGTCAACGGCGTCGGCTAAGATGGATACGCATGTCGCCACGCCCGATGTCGAGGACCTCGTCTACACCCCCCGCGAGACAGAGGACGACCTCGGCTCTGCCCGCCTGTCGGATGCGATCTACGAGACCTTCCGCCTGCAGGCGATCGACATCCCCGGTGCGGCACCGCATCCGACCAAGCTTGTGCAATCAGCGGCCATGGCCTCTGTCGCGCCCCCGAAGCCCACCTACCGCCCGAAACTCCCTGCGGCCGTCTTGCGCGACGGCCTGCTGTCGGACGCGCAACTTGAGACCGTGATCTACGCGGGTGAGGCGCATGGCGCCTATCTCGCCGGCTCGTGGACCGTCGATGAGACCGGCGACATGGTCTCGGCCGCGCCCGACGATGCCGCTGACGCCGTCCGCTTCCGCCGCGGCTTCTTCCTTGGCGATGGCACCGGCGCGGGCAAGGGCCGCCAGTCGGCCGGGATCCTGCTCGACAACTGGGCCCAAGGCCGCCGCAAGGCGCTCTGGATATCGAAGAGCGACAAGCTTCTCGAGGACGCGCAGCGCGACTGGTCAGCGCTCGGCCAGGAGCGCCTGCTCGTCACGCCCCTGTCGCGCTTCGCGCAAGGCCGCGACATCCCGCTGAGCGAGGGCATCCTCTTCACCACTTATGCCACGCTGCGATCGGAAGAGCGCGGGGCCAAGAAGTCCCGAGTCGACCAAATCGTCGACTGGCTCGGGGCCGATTTCGACGGGGTGATCCTGTTTGATGAAAGCCATGCGATGGCGAATGCCGCTGGCTCCAAAGGCGAGCGCGGTGATACCGAGGCCTCGCAGCAGGGCAGGGCGGGCCTGCGGCTCCAGCACAAGCTGCCCAATGCCCGTGTGGTCTATGTTTCTGCCACGGGTGCGACGACGGTCCACAACTTGGCTTACGCGCAGAGGCTCGGACTTTGGGGCGGCGAGGATTTTCCCTTCGCGACGCGGGCGGAATTCGTGCAAGCCATCGAAGCTGGCGGCGTCGCCGCGATGGAAGTCCTCGCACGCGACCTGCGCTCGCTCGGTCTCTACACTGCCCGGTCGCTTTCCTATGACGGCGTCGAATACGAGATGCTCGAGCATGCGCTGACGCCTGAACAACGCGGCATCTACGATGCCTATGCTGGGGCCTTCGCCATCATCCACAACAACCTGGCTGCGGCGATGGAGGCTGCCAACATCACGGGTGAGAACGGTACTCTGAACCGGCAGGCGAAATCCGCCGCACGTTCCGCCTTCGAGTCTGCCAAGCAGCGCTTCTTCGGCCATTTGCTCACCTCGATGAAAACCCCGACGCTGATCGCCGCCATCGAGGCCGATCTGGCGGCGGGCCACGCGGCCGTCATCCAGATCGTCTCGACCGGCGAAGCGCTGATGGAACGCCGCCTGTCGGTGATCCCAACCGACGAATGGAACGACATTCGGGTCGACATCACCCCGCGGGAATATGTCCTCGATTACCTCGCCCATTCTTTCCCGGTGCAGCTCTACGAGCCCTTCACCGACAGCGAGGGCAATCTGTCTTCGCGGCCCGTTGTGCGTGACGGCCAACCAGTCGAATGCCGCGAGGCTGTCCGCAGGCGGGACGCGCTGGTCGAGAAGCTGGCCTCTTTGCCGCCCGTGCCGGGCGCACTCGACCAGATCGTTCAGCGCTTCGGCACCGACCTCGTGGCCGAGGTCACCGGCCGGTCGCGCCGCATTGTACGCAAGGGCGAGAGTCATGACGCGCGGCTCGTCGTGGAAAGCAGGGCCGGCTCGGCCAACCTCGCCGAGACTGCCGCCTTCATGGATGATCAGAAGCGTATCCTAATCTTCTCCGATGCGGGCGGCACGGGGCGCAGCTATCACGCTGATCTTGGAGCCAAGAACCAGCGCCTGCGGGTCCATTACCTCCTCGAACCCGGCTGGAAGGCCGACGCCGCCATCCAAGGTCTCGGCCGCACCAACCGTACCAACCAGGCGCAACCGCCGCTGTTCCGGCCGGTGGCCACCGATGTGAAGGCGGAAAAGCGGTTCCTGTCGACCATCGCGCGCCGCCTCGACACGCTCGGGGCCATCACACGCGGTCAGCGCCAGACCGGAGGGCAGGGGCTGTTCCGCCCCGAGGACAACCTCGAGTCGCCATATGCCCGCGACGCCTTGCGCCAACTCTACCGCCGGATCTATCGCGGCGATGTGGCGGGGTGCTCGCTCGGTGCCTTTGAAGACGCGACCGGTCTCAGCCTGACCGATGACAATGGGCTCAAAGACGAGCTCCCACCGATCACTACCTTCCTCAATCGCCTGCTAGCGCTGACAATTGACATGCAGACTGTGCTCTTCTCGGCCTTCGAGGACTTGCTTGACCAGCGCATCGAGGGGGCCATCGCTGCCGGAGTCTATGACCTTGGGCTCGAGACGCTGCGTGCCGAGAGTTTCCGAGTCACGGACGCCCGGGTGATCTACACCCATCCCGGCTCCGGCGCAGAAACCCAGCTTCTGACCATCGCGGAAAAGCGCCGCAATGCCCCGTCCTCGCTGGCCGATGCGCTCGACTGGCTCGACGACCCGAAGGCACGCCTGCTGGTCAACAGCCGCTCGGGGCGCGCTGCAATGCAAGTGCCCGCCACCAGCCTGATGCTGGACGACGGCACCATCGAACCCCGCCTGCGCCTGATCCGTCCGACTGAGGCCAGCACGCTGCCTGCCAAGATCATGGAGGACACCCACTGGCTTGAGGCGGACCGCGCGACCTTTGCCGCAGCTTGGACGGCGGAACTGGCCGAGGTGCCGGAGTTCTCGGAAGCCACGCTGCATATCGTGGCGGGCCTTCTTCTGCCGATCTGGAAGCAGCTCCCGCAGGACGAAACCCGCGTCTACCGGCTGCAGACCGATGACGGCCAACGCATCATTGGCCGCCGTGTTTCGCCCACTTGGGTTGCGACCACGCTTGCAGCCGACGCGCCGAAGCTGACGGCCGCTGAGATCCATTCCCTCGTTCTGGAGGGCAAGACCGTCGTGCGTCTGGCCGAGGGGATGGAATTGCACCGGTCCCGCGTCATGGGCGTGAACCGCATCGAGCTTTCGGGCTTCACTGAGGCGCAGAAGGATCGCCTCAAAGCGGACGGGTTCTTTTCGGAGATCATCGCCTGGAAACTCAGGCTCTTCTGCCCGACCGATTCTTTCGGGATCGCGGTGCTTGAGCGGCTGCTTGCGCGGTTTGCGGTCTCTGGTCTACATGCACGCAATGGTTGAATTGTGTGATCATGTCATTGGAAACAGAAGACCTCTTGCGTGAGCTTTCGTCCCGTGCCGAAAGCGTTTGTCGTCATTACCTTCCCGCCGGGCGGCGGGAAGGGTCCTACTGGATCGTGGGCGATCTGCAGAACAATCCCGGTCGGTCGCTGTTTGTGCGTCTGACCGGCCCTTCATCCGGGCCAGGCGCAGCCGGCAAGTTCACTGACGGTGCCACCGGCGAACATGGTGATCTCCTCGATATCATCCGCGAACGGACGGGGATCAGTCGCTTTCCCGACCTTCTCGCCGAGGCGCGTGCGCATCTCGGTCGTCCGGCGCCGGTTCTCCCGGAAGGCCCGGCGCGCTTGTTTGCGGCCTCGATGCCGGTCGCAGGCACGCTTGCGGAAACCTATCTCCGCTCCCGGGGCATCACCCTTGGCGGCAAGACGAGCGTCCTTCGCTTTCACCCAAAGTGCTGGCATCGGGATGAGGGCCAGACCAAGAGCATTCCCCGACCGGCGCTGATCGGTGCGGTCACCGATGGGGAAGGGGCCTTGCAGGGTGTGCATCGCACCTGGCTTGCGCCTGACGGCCGAGGCAAGGCGGCAGTTGAGGTGCAGCGGCGGGCCATGGGTCACCTTCTTGGCAATGCCGTCAGGCTGACCCCGTGTGATGACATCCTCGTTGTCGGCGAAGGCATCGAGACCATGCTCTCCGTTCGTGAAACCGCCTCCGGCCTTCCCGTCTGGGCCGCTCTTTCCTCGGGTCACCTCGGAGCCGTCCTGCTGCCGGAGGGGTTGCGGCGCCTTTACATTGCCATCGACCGCGATCCTGCGGGGCAGCGCGCGGCGGAAAGGTTGAGCGCCAGAGCTACCGAGGTCGGTATTGCAGTACGGGTGCTCGAGCCACGGCTCGGGGACTTCAACGACGATCTTCGGGCAGACGGACCGGCGGTGCTGCGACAGCATCTGGCAAAACAGATCGGTCCCGAGGATCAGCAACGCCTGGAAATCTGAGCGTCCTCACGCAAGGGGCTGTTCAGGACAGTGGGGCAAGGGGGAACGGAACCATCGCAGGTTTGGACCGTCACCCCTTGCCTCTTCTAGGGGCAGCTCATCCACCCGTCCCCCGAGCGGCCTTCAAGAGATGGGCAGGCGGCCGTCAAAGGGGAGGACCCTTCAAGGACAGGGGGCAACTGATTTCCGCCGGCGGCAGAGCCGCCTTTGCATCGCGAAGCAAATCAGCCGCCCCCCGTCCTCCTCCACATGCGTTCTGGCCCCGAAGGCGGGGTGAAGGGTCCTCCCCCGTGACGGCTTTCGCAGCCCATGAAGGCCGCGCGGGATGACGCGCGGACCAGACAGGCCCGGAGGCAAGAAGAAGATGACGTTCCAAACCCGCGACGACGCTTACGAACCCAGCCACACCGCATCCCAGACCGCCCATGCGCTTGAGGAGCTGCAGCTCTACGGCTACCGCCCCTTTGAAGACGAGCCCGATCCGCGCCCGATGCCGGATGCAGACCGCCTCCGGGGTGCCGTCGCCGATATCTTCGACGCCCTTGTCGCGAGCCTGGCCGACACCCGCATGGAACCCGACCTCGAAGAAGTGCTCTGGGGCCAGGTCAACCTCTTCCACCGCGCCACCGCCCGGATCGAACGGTCGCTCGACGACAACGAGCAGGCGCAGCGCCGCCTCCAGCGCGAGCAGGACGGCTCTGAGGTGAAATCCACCGAACTCGAGCGTCTGACGGCCGAGGGCCTGACCCTCACCGAACGGCGGAACTGCATGGACATTATGCGCGATCACGCCGCGACCGAGTTCTGGCATCACGCGGGCTCGACGTGGCGGCCGCGCACCGGCTCAAAGGTGAACCACCAGCACCTGACCGCCGCCCTGATCGACAGCCGCGACTTCCTGGCCGCCAAGCGCCGCGCCGAGACCCAGGTAATGCTGCCCGCAGGCCCCAAGGTCGCCCTCACCGGTGGGACCGACTTCAACGATCACCGCCTGATCTGGGGCAAGCTCGATCAGGTCCGGACCAAATATCCCGACATGGTCCTTCTCCACGGTGGCGGAGTGAAGGGCGCAGAACTCATCGCCGCCAAATGGGCCGAGGCCCGGGGCGTCACTCAGGTCGCCTTCAAGCCGGACTGGACCAAGCACGCCAAGGCCGCACCTTTCAAGCGCAACGACGCTATGTTGGACGTGCTCCCCGTCGGCGTCCTCGTCTTCCCGGGCAATGGCATCCAGGAAAACCTCGCCGACAAGGCCAAGAAGCTCGGCATCCCGGTGGTGAAGTTCGAGAGGGGGGCGTGAGCCCCCTCTCATTTCAGTCGGCTCAGGACGATCGGCGCTGCTACCAACGCCGGTTTTCAAGGAGCTTATCTCGCAACATCGACAGAGTTAGCGTTGTTCTGGTGTAAAACTCGCGAATAATCGCTGGAATAATTGCGTTTATTTTCGTGTCGTCTCCGTAGAAGGATCTGCGGTTTCCACTACTGTCGAATGAGCCGGGATTCCCCTTCATGTCGGGGAACAAGATATACCGCTCTGAAATTTTCTCACCGTCCCACACCTCATAGATCCACTGATTTGGCGACAAGTGCCCATCGTGGATTATGCGCGTCCGCACACATTCAATGGTTCGAATAAATACGCAATCTTCAAAGACCGTACCTACGGCCTTGTTAATATCGATCTTCTTGCGATCTCCAAACTGAGCGTTTAGCCCACGAAGTTTCGGATATATGTCAAAGTTAACGCCCTGCCGTTCAACCTCAAGGGAAAGCTTGACTAAATAGTCCAGGACCGAGTGCATGCGCACAAAGATAATATGCAGCAGTAGTGTGGCAAATCGTGTTTCTGGACTGTCTGTTCTCCTTACTCCGTTACGTTCTTTTTTCGGAATCCCAACAAACTCGTAGGAACAGAATGACTCGTAGAAGGCCCCAGCAGTTGATATTATCTCTGATAGTCCACTTTGCACATTGCTCAAGAGAAAGGCATAATCCTGCCAGTACAAGGCTTGGTGCAATTCTCTTTTGGCGAGGCTGTTTGCAGCCAAGGCTTTTTCAAAGTCATCTTTCGAAATCTTCATTTCGGCATCGATTCCAGCATCGTAGATGAAAGGGCTTTCTAAAATTCTCTTGCTGTCTTCGTATTCTTGCCGTGTATATACTGCCATTCGGATGGCTTCATGAACAGGAATGCAAATGCTGTCGGTTGCCGCAACATCATCAAGCCCAGTCATATGCCAATGTCCAACGGCATCTCTGTAGAATGCAGCTTTATTTGGGGTGAGCGGTATCGCATCTTGGGTGGTGCCGTCGACACAATAGTATTTTATCGGCTTCAAAATATTAGGCTCCTTAACCCAAAGCTCTGAAAGTGTAATACGCCACCATGGCCACCAGACACAATCCGCCTGGCCGAGACCGGTATGACCCTCGCCAGGTTGGTCGGGCGCCGCGAAGGCTCTCTCAGCCGAGGAGCTCTTTTGGATCATTGCCTGCATCGACATGGGCGGCAAACCAGCCGGGCTTACGTCCCCGGCCTGACCAATTGAGCGCCGGGTTCTCGGGATGCCGATAGATCTTCGTTGAAGGCGCCCGCTTGCGCTTCGGTTCCTCGAGTGCCGTCAGTTCGGCCAGAGTGAATCCGAGTTCCTTGGCGAGCATCTCGACCTTTTCGCGGGCTTCCGCTTTTTGCCGGGCTTCAAAGGTGGAAATCGCCTTGGCCACGGACTTCTGCAATTCCCGCAGGTCTGCGAACGACATGGCCGACAAGTTGAAATCAGGCATCTGGTGCTCCTGTTGATCCAATACACGTGGCGTACTCGTGCCGAACCCGCGTAGCAAGAGACGAGCGGGGCAAGGGGCATGTGTGGGCGTGGTGAGACCTTTTCATATTCCCGGGATGGTTCCCCCTTGGGCCTGACATCGCCGGATGAGGTCGGCTGAACTCGTCTGCTTGGGGTTCTCTCCCCTGTGGCCTGGTTGAGGCACCTCCCCTTCGACTGACTATCCCCTAAGCCTGTTCGGTTTCCTGCCCGCAACCCCGCTCCCGTCCGGGCCGTGTTGGCCGCAAAGCGTCCTGCCCGCTCCACCCCGTCCCCTCGGGGGTTTCCGGCTGGTCCCTTGGCCCTGCCGTGCAGACGTCTCCCGACAGGCTCGGACCGGGTCTTGTCGAAGGGATGGTCCCTCGCACCAGACAAGAGGTTTTACACCATGCAGAACATCGTCATCCTCGCCGGCAACATCGGTCAGGCCCCGGAAGCCCGCGTCACCCAGGGCGGCACGAAGATCACCCACTTCACCCTCGCCACCTCGCGCCCCCGCCTGTCGGAAGGCCGCCCGATCCGCGACGAGCACGGCTACCGCGTGATGGACACCGAATGGCACCGCATCACCTGCTTCAACGGTCTCGGCAAATCGGTCGCCGAGAACTGCGAGAAGGGCATGAAGGTCCTGGTCCAGGGCCGCATCCACTACACGAAGTGGACCGATGCGGCGGGTGTCGACCGCTACGGCTGCGAGATCATCGCCGAGAAGGTCGACTTCCTCAGCCGCCCGAAGACGGCCGAGGGCGAGGGCCCCGAACTGGTCGACAACAACGACGAGGTCGGCTTCTGAAGCCGACCAACAACCTGGCCTGGCAGGGATCACCCGCCGGGCTGAGGCTATAGGTCAAGATAATGCACGGCCCAAAGCAGGCCGTCGAAGACAGCAGATTCTGGCCTGCGACCATCCCAAAGCAGACCGTTTACCTTAGTCGCAGCAAGGTCTCGAACCAGAAGCAATGGTATGGTTCGATGAGGGCGAAAGTCTGGTTTGGGGCCAGTTGTAGACCCGCAGCTTTTGAGATGTAGGTAAGCAGATCCCTCACAAAGTTTGCCAACTCAATGGCAATTTCAGTGCGATGCGCTAGACCTTTGCCTCGGGATAATGACCTTTAATCTCCGTGTTGAAAAAGCGACCGAGTGAATCTGCGCTCATCAAACGCTCGTACATAAAAGCGGGCACGTTGAAATATTGATAAATGCCGCCACTCTTAAACTGAACCTCTAGGGTTTCCAAATTTGGGTCATATCCGACCTCCGCCAAATTGCTGGATACTACCGACTGTCTGTCCATCAAGGTTCTCCTTCATTTTCGTCCGCCTCTGGTGGCTTCCACTTTGGATCCTGAGCACGCCATACTGCGACAAGCTGATCATAATCTTCAGTGCCCCGGGCGCGCTTCCAGCTGTCGGCGACCAGCGGATCTGCACTGCTTGGGCGTCGGTCTTCGGGTGGCAGGGTAATGCGGCAACGCACTGGCAGCTGCGCAGCTTCGCCAGTTATAATGGCTTCGCCTGTCCGTAGAACCGAGAGGCTGTCAGCGATCCCGCTCAGGTTGTCGGGCAAAGCGGCCTGAACCTTGCTGCGGTCGGTTGAGTTAGTGAGACGCAGCGCGATAAAGGTGCCACACTGGGACAGAATGGTGTCGTCAATTTCTGACGGACGCTGACTGACGATCATCGCACCAATCCCAAACTTGCGACCCTCTTTCGCGATTCTCTGTACCATCTCACGTGCAGGATTGTCGGTTTCCCGACCAAGGTATCGGTGGGCTTCTTCCATAACGATGAGTTGAGGCCGCTTTCGGCCACCCTCATCGCGATCGCGACCCCAGAAGAGTGCCTCATAAATAATCGACAGAATTGCGCCGATCAAATCCAAGAGAACGCTGCTGGGAATACCTGAAAGATCGAGCACCGTTATAGCTTTCTCGTGGCCTATCCAACTTTCGAGTAGGGCTGGAAGATCCTTTGCTACATGACCGGCCAAGTCCGGCTCCCATTCGCCGGGCGTAAGCATGAACTTGAATTGACGATCAAGGAGCCGCGATCGCATTCGATCGAGTTGTTTGCGGATGCCGAGTACACCTATGTTGTTCTGATACGGAGCGGAATTTGTTGTCGTGTGCGGCTGGTACCTCGGTAGGCGAAGTGTAGCGGCGTCCCCTGGTTGCACGATCGCGGGGATTGTCTTCGCTTGATCCTGCCAAGTCTTAACCTCAGGATCGATCAGTTCGAGCCAAAGGTCTTTCAAGCTATACGGAATCGGGCTATCGACGGTCATCGAATTGAGGTCGACGCCTGGAAAGTTGTCTACCTGCGCTATCGTGCTCTTGGCGCCGAAAATCTTGTCCAGGATAGCGGTCGTCGCACGGTCGTCCATTTTCCCGCACAGGAAGCTGAGGATTTCAGCTGGCCGCAATGCCCAGTACGGTATGACCAACTCCTTCTCACCGTCTCCGGGTGTTATCCGAAAGATTTCAGCGTTGTCGCCGAGCGCACGGGCATATTCGCCGTGAATATCGAGCAGGAGGATGCGCGCGCTTGGAAAGCCAGCTTCGCCTGGCGCCGAAATTGATCGCAACAAACTGGCGACGGTCGTGGATTTGCCCGAGCCGGTTGAACCGAGCACTGCGCTATGCCGCGTGACAAGCTTGTCGAGGTCTAGACGTACCGGGATGCTCTCCGCGTTGGCCAGTCGCCCCACTACCACCTGTCCGGCGAACGCTGCTCCGTAAATCTTAGCCAGGTCCTCCTCGGTGACGAGATGTACCTCATCATTCACGTTTGGATATTGGCTGATGCCCCGTTCAAACGATGCCTCGACAATCTCGCCGACGAGCTGAACGGTCAGCCATCGTTCGCCCCGGTCAAGCGTATCCGTCAACGTCGTAGGTGTTGCACTTGCTCCGACCTCGGATATGATCGCGTAGAGATCGTGATACCCTTGAGGTATTCGCACGAAGCTCCCGACCTGACCGACCCGGTAGCTCCTTCCTCCGATGATCGCAATGCCCGAGGCTACACCCTCGAACTGGCGGACGCTGACGGTCGCACCCGCGACAGAGCCTACATGGCCGAGAAGGGTCGGAGCGTTCATCAGACTACCGCCGCAGTGCCAGTCGTTGGCGAAGAAGTTGCCAACGTTGGTGTCGACGTCGGTGCTGCGGGAAACGCTTGAACTGAGCGGGATGCCGCGAAAAACCGGGCAAAAGGCTCAATTGCTCCAAGCATGAAGTGCCCGTCCTTGTCGAGATAGGTCGATCTTATCGGGCCCCAATCCTTGTTGGGAAGCTCAGCCGGTGCTTTCCATGCGCCGCGAATGCCGTTCACCTTGGCTTGGTCACGGGCATAAACGCTGAAGTTTGGAAGGCGACGGGCAAGATCACACGCCGGTCCTTCTTCCTCGATCATCTTGTATTGGAACGCGAAAACACTGGACGATGGATTTGCGGCCAGCGCTTCATCCAACCGAGCAGCAATATGCGCGTCGGCAAAGGAAAAGCCGATAGAGACCAGCAGCGTGTCGGGAGTGAGCAAGAAGGTACGAAGGCGATCAAGCAACGCAGCGTAGGGTGCCTTTTGCGTCTGATCATATTTCAGGTGTTCGGGGAAGACGAGGTGACTCGCTGAGCTTTGGCCTGTTCGGATCACTTCTCCCTTCGCGCTGGCGCGCCAGCCCAGCGAACCGTGGAGTTTCCAGAGCCGCGTCCATCGTGCGGGAAGATCGCTGCGCGACACTGAAACTGGGTCGAAGAAAGGTTCGCGACCGCCCGTGAAGCCGTCGAAATAAGGTGCTCGAACAGACTCGAACGCCTCTTCGAACAGTAAGTCGTAGTTCGTCGTGAAGATTTCGACAGGATAGTCACGCGTTGTGCCAGAAATCCAGTTCACTAGATCTGCATAGGCGGATCTGGTCGTCGGCAATCGGACGTCCACGATTTTACCGATCTCGGAGCAGATCGCTGTGCCAAAAGTGGCAAAGCCTGGTCCGTCAAGATCGTGGACCTTCGCTGAACCGATTACTTGGCTCAACGAACGGACCCGCGAAAGGATCGTCTCAATGTCGTGCCGGGCGAGTTCACCTTTTAGGCCGTCAATCTGCTTTTGGTAGGTTGGAGCAAGCGTCGTGAGGACTTGCTCTGTAAGGCCCGCAACCGCCGGAATAAGCGGGTAAGTACCATCAGGCTTTGCCATGCCGGCCGAAGCTCCTGCACCAACCAACAGACCAATTCGTTTGCGGCCCTGCGCAATAATTGTCCGTAGCGCCGCCATGTATTGATCAGGATTGTGAACACTGACAGTCAACTTACGCTCCTACGACGTTTTCTTTCGTACCCTTGCGCGGGCTACCGCGCGAAACATCCCACGCACATTTTCGCCCGTCTATCGCAATCGTCTGGGAAGGCTATCGTTTTGGAAATGGCACGTAGACGAGGAAACAGGTCCATCAGTCAAAATTCGCTTCAGTCCCGCCAAGTAGCTTCACGCTTCCAAGTCTTCGACCTTTTCAAGTTCAAGCCGACCCTTGTCGTCCTCGAGGCGCCATCGCCTCTTGATATAGAATACTAGTGCCTTTCGAGTTTCGATCGCCATGTTTGTACCCTCTTGGAAGCCATACTCGAGCCGGACGACCCGTGCCTGGGCTTCCGTGAGAGCCGAACGTGGGCGTATCCACAAGCGCACGAGACTGTACCAGTCTGAGTCGAAAGGGGTCGGCGACGATCTATCACGCGTTGCGAAATAATACTGTTTAGATATTCGGATCGGGAGATAGTCGCGGTAGGTTTCGTGTTTGTGACTCCATGCACGTAAGTGCATCGCCTCTCCGTCAAAATGAAACCGAACGGGAGTGATCCATTGCGGTTCGGACAGGCCGCTGTTCATGGAGGTATAGGTGATCTGAATGTCTCGTTCGTTTTTCATTGCGCGGTGAAGGGGTGCAATGATGGCGGGATCCAAACTGCGACTGGGCAGCGGGATGCTCGTTCCAAGGTCGGATGTCTCCTCGCTTAGGAGATGGAAGACCTGTTCGGGGCCGACAGAAGACAAAGCTCTGTGGTCGCCGCTCGAGAAGTAAGTCTTCTCCGCAGCATCATAGACTGGCGGCGTCTCGGTCAGAGACAGGTAGGTGCGGAAGTCGACCGCTGCTTGTGCTGTAGAGATATCGAAGCGCAGAATGAGGTCCCGGCGGTTCGCCTGGCCTTTCCATGTAAGGCATTGATCCAAGAACAGGATCCGTTCGCGCTGCGCATGTTTGAGAGATTCAAGGCCCATGAACCGAAGACTACTTGACTCAGCGCGCAACGTCCATACAGTAAAAACACGTATAGAAACTGGATATACAAAAATGCGACTCCTTCACACAGCGGATCTTCATCTGGGCAGGCAGTTCATGGGACTGGGACTCGAGGAAGACCACGAGGTCGTCTTGGGCCAGATCGTCGAGACGCTAGTGGCCGAGCGGGTGGAGGTGCTCGTGATTGCGGGCGATGTGTTCGACCGCGCCTCGCCCCCCAATTCAGCGGTCCGGCAGTTCAACCGTTTTCTCAAGCGCGTTGCGGAAGAGACGGAAGCCGCTGTCGTGATGATCTCCGGTAACCACGATTCAGGTGACCGGATCGAGACGATGTCGGTTTTTTCTTCTGCGTCACGGGTGCTTGTGCGCGGGATCGCCGATACGGCCGAGGTCCCTCTGGTGTTGCGTGACTCGGACGGCGAGGTCGCCTTTTCGGCGCTGCCCTTTTCTTATGAATACGCCGCAAGGGAAGTCTTCGGTGATGAGACGATCAGCACGCCCGCAGACGTCATCGAAGCTCAACTCACTGCAGCGAGGGCGCACGTGCCCAAGGGGGCACGGTGGGTCGTCGTTGCACATGCTTTCGTCGCCGGAGGAGCGGTCGGAGAGACCGAGCGCGCCCTGACCAGAGTTGGCGGCATCGAAACCGTTCCTGCGGAGGTTTTCGAAGGGGCGGATTATGTGTCTCTGGGGCATTTGCACAAACCACAGGAAGTGGGCTCCGCCAACATCCGTTACTCTGGTGCGCCGCTGGCCTTTGGTTTCGACGAGGCGGGAGACCAAAAGTCCATGACGATCGTCGATGTGAACAAGGAGGGAGTCGAAATCCGCACCGTGCCGTTTCGCCCGCTCAGGCAGGTGCGTTCGCTCACCGGGGCATTTGCTGATATTCTCGCAGGAACTCCCACAGAAGATTTCATCCAGGTCATCCTGACGGATGAAACGCCTCTGATTGATCCGATGAAACGCTTGAGGGCGACCTATCCCAACGCCTGCCACTTGGCCTATGCCCGTCAGGCGCGGGCCACAGAAGCTATTGCGCTTGGTGCAGCGCGCGCTGCGGTCACGCCGATGGAAATGATTGCCGATTTCCTGAATGTTGTGCGGGGCAGGGAGCCGGACGGCGCTGAGTTGGCAATCGTCGCCGACAAACTTCACGCTGCCAATGTTGCGGAGGGCCGGACATGAGGCCCATTCGTCTCTCGCTCCAGGCCTTCGGACCTTTCGCAACGACTGAGATTGTAGATTTTCGCTCTGCACTGGAGTTTGGATTATTCGGGATCTATGGCCAGACCGGGGCAGGGAAGTCGACGCTCTTTTCGGCAATGTCATTTGCGCTTTTCGGAGTGCCGACAAGGATTGACCAAGAGCCGCGTTCGCTGCGGTCAGACCACGCCGCCGCAGATCTGCCCACCGAAGTTGAGTTCGTCTTCGAATTGGGCACGAAAACCTATCTGATCCGCCGACGCCCGGCGCAAGAGCGACCGAAGGCGCGCGGAGAGGGGACGACCTCAGATGCTGCCGAGGCCTCGCTTTTCGACGTCACGGGGATCCCCGTCG
Organism: Paracoccaceae bacterium; assembly: GCA_009773055.1. Taxonomy (GTDB): domain Bacteria; phylum Pseudomonadota; class Alphaproteobacteria; order Rhodobacterales; family Rhodobacteraceae; genus Tabrizicola. The sequence continues at coordinate 7,419 of WOUW01000036.1, read as the reverse complement.
AAGCGCTTGGATCGGGCCAATCTGGCAGGGTCATTGCAGAGAAGAAGGTTTCTTTGGTGGGGCAGCAGATTGAGGCACTGCTGGGTTATGGGGCGGAACAATTTCGCCAGATAGTGCTCTTGCCACAGGGTAAGTTTGAAACGTTTCTTGCGGCGAAGACCGACATGCGGGTGGAAATTCTGCGTGAGCTCTTTGATGTGAAGATTTATCGCGATCTGGCCGCGCAACTGAAAGAAGAGGCCGCACAGGCGGAGCGCGCCCTACGAGAACAGCGTGCCCTTTATATGGTCCGACTGGAGGAGCAAGGCTTTGAAAGCTCCGAAGCGCTGGCACTGGGGATTACTAGTGCTGAAGCCCAGGTTGAAGAGAAGCGGCGCTTACAGACGGTTGCGGAGGCGGCGCAGGAAGCCGCACGCAACGCTCTTACTGAAGCAGAGCAGATCGAAAAGGCCTTTGCTGGCGTCGATAGCGCGCTGCAGGCACTCGACACTCTCGAAGCCAAAACTGTTGAGGTCGATGCCCTTGCTAAGAAGGTCGAGGCTGTAACCAAGGCCTTGCAAGCACAGGACCTTGAGACGGCTTGGCACAATGCCGAGCGAGACAGTCGGGACGCATCAAAAGCTGCGACTGAGGCGGGAGGGGCGCTCGAAACCGCTGCAAACACTCGGCAGGAGGCGGCGCTGATACTTGCCCAAGCCACGGCCGGCAAAGAGCGGCTCCAGTCGGTTCAGGCCGACATGACCCGGCTGGAAGAGATCGAGGAAAAGGTTGGGCAAGCTGTGGAATTGCAGGCTGCATTTGTCGGTGCTGCAAGGGAAGAGGTCAGGGCAAAAGGCGCTCTTGCCGAGTCCGAACGGGCGCGCGCAAAGCTCATCTCCTCGATCGATGCGGCCGATCAAAGGTTAGACCAAACGCGCAAGTCTGAGGCGACGCGAGGCAAACTGACTGGTGAACTGGCGGTCGTGAACCAAGAACTGCTTAAGTCCAGCGCGCTAGCCAAGGCACAGCGAGCTGTCGCGGAAGCCGACGCAAAAGTTCAAGCAGCAACGAGTGAGCTGGCTGAGAAAACCAAAGCGGCAGAAGACGCAGATGCGGCCTTGTCGGAAGCAGAGGCGCGGCTTTCGCGTACGCAAGCGATCATCCTTGCAGAAAAATTGACTGATAGTTCGCCCTGTCCCGTCTGTGGGTCCCACGATCATCCTACGCCGGCGCGAGGCACCCCCGAGCAAACTGGATTGACCGAAGCGTTTCGCAGCGCGCAGACAGAGGCGAAGGCAGCAGCCGAAGCCAAGGTTCGGGCCGAAAGTGAACTGAACAACTGCCGGACGCGACTCGACGAAAAGAAACGTGCGCTGGATGAACAGGAACGGCCCGAGCGCAGTTCGTCCGATCTCGAGGCCAAAAAGACACGGCTGATCAGTGAGCTCGCTGCCATTGGGGAGGCGGTCGATCTTGACGCGATGGCGGGGCGGTTGGCCGAACTCAAGCTTGAGCTAAAGGAATCTGAGACCATTGAGACGGCAGCAAGGTCGGTCGCTGGCAAGGCTGAGGCAACGTCTGCGGCTGCGGAGGCCAAGCGCGACATCGTGGTTGGGGCACTGCCAGAGGGCCTGCGAACGCCCGAGTCAGTCGCGGCTCGGCGAGCAGCTTTGCTGCGCGAACAAAGGCAGCTTTCCGATGCGCTGGAGGATGCAACGCAACGCGATCAAGCAGCGAGTGAGGCGCTGACGAGGGCACAGGAGCAGCTCGAAGCGGCGAAGCGGGCACGGGAGGCGCAGGCGCTGCGCGAAGCGAAGGCGCGTGGCGATTTCATTGCCCGTCTGCGCGAGGTCGGGCTGGACGAAGCGGGATACACGGGTTGCAAGGTACATTTCCTGACCCTCGCCGCCGACCGACAAATTGTGAGTGACCATCGCGAAGCGCTGATTGCGGCACGCACAACGTGGCAAAACGCAAAGGCCGCTTGTGTAGGTCGCGAACGTCCAGTCCTCGCCCCGCTCGTGCAGGCACACGATGACGCCGCGGAGGCAGTTAAGGCGGCCAACTCAGAATTGGCTGAGACTGCAACGAAAGTCGAAGCCTTGAAGAGATTTGGGGCGTCGCTCGCTGAGGCGCTGGCGCGAACAAAAGAGCTCGAGGCCGAAACCGGGCCGCTCCGAGGGCTGGCCGATCTTGCCAATGGCAAGAACGATTTCAACATGACGCTCGAAACCTTCGCCATAGCAGCCATGTTCGATCGGGTGCTCGAGGCGGCGAACATGCGGCTCGACCCGATGACGCGCGGTCGCTATCGGTTGGAGCGTGGGGTCGAGGGATTAAGCGGCCGCGGCAAGCGCGGGCTTGAGATCGAGGTTTTCGATATCAACACTGGCAAGGCGCGTCCAACGTCGACCCTTTCCGGTGGCGAGACCTTCATATCGGCTTTGGCATTGGCGCTCGGGCTCGCCGACGTGGTCGAGAGTCTGTCTGGCAAGATCCGGATGGACACAATCTTCATCGACGAAGGCTTCGGCAGCCTCGACACGGAGAACGGGGCCGGAACGCTGGATCAAGTAATTCAAGTTCTGGCGGCCTTGACTGAAGGCAGCCGAGCCGTGGGACTAATCTCGCATGTCGGACTAGTGCAGGAGGCAATCCCGCAAGGTTTCTACGTGCGTTCGACCCCAAGCGGCAGCTCTGTCGAAGAGCGGAGGGGGCATAAGTGATGGACCGTTGGATCTACCGAAAACCCCATAGCCGCAGGCTGTCGACCGGGCGAACAGTTCATGTCCGTGGCGTTTGGTTGAACCAATCTAGTAGCGCACAAGAGAAGGGTGCCAGTTTCAGACGAGTTTGCCCCTCATGCGGTGCGCCAATCGTCAGTGTTCACATGCCGAAAGGTGGCTGGGCCCATTTCGAGGGGCGTAAGGGGCTAACGGACATAAAGCACCCGTGTTTGCACCTCGGCGAAGGGATTAGTCGGAGGCGCGATGAATCCACGCCTGATCTTTTCGAGCTTGGACTTTAGTGCCGAATTTCCCTTAGAGCTGCTTGCGAAATCGCAAGGAAAACACCACCTATAGACCATATGACAAAGTCACATACCACATGGAGTAAATGATGACAGAAAATCGAAAAGGCACTTCTTCCAAGGTGGCGTCGCTCGCAGCAGACACCCTGTTCAAGCCAGGCTCATCGAAGACCGCCCGTATGCTTGCGGGATCGGCGCTATCGCAGTCCCGAACTGACCGTCAAACGGGGGCGAAGATGGAAGACTTGGCTTCCCGGGTGCTCCGCAGTGATCGCTACTCGGAAAACACAAAGACTCTCGCGGGTTCGGTTCTTTCCCAGTCGAACAAGAAGCGCTGATAACAAACTTTGCAGCAATTCGTGGTGATGAAGATGCAGCAAAGACACATGCTTAACCGAATGAGAATTGCGGAGTCAGGCGATCATCTTGATCGTTATTGGGCGGCGACCAAGTGGCAGATTCTTGGTCGCCGAGTCTGTTGTATTACATAATCATAATTATGCGACTCGGTATTACATAATCATAATTATGCGACTCGATTGAGGGCCGCGGTCCTGACGCACTTCTTCGCCGATCACGGCGCCGCGCGTTGCCCTTTCGTTTCGCTTCTGGTCCAGTCGTGCGGCACGAAGTTGAGCTGAGGCAGCACCAAGATGAAGACTCCACATGGCGATTTGGACCGCTGGCCAGACCCGGCCAGTTCGAACGCTCGCCGCAGCGTCTTCGCGCAGGACCTTGTCGTCGAAGGCGATGCCTCCTCCATTGGACCGATCGAGGTCCAAGGCACCGTCGTTGGCTCACTGCGGTCGCCGGAGATCACCGTGGCTGGTTCAGGTCGTGTTGAAGGTTCCGTCGTCGCCCACGACCTCGTCGTGCTTGGGGCTCTTTCCGGCACGGTCTCAGCGCGAAACGTTCAGCTCGCGCCGAGTGCGGTCGTGCAGGCCGACGTCACCCATGAGCGGATCGCCATCGAGGCCGGTGCCGAGTTGGAAGGCAAGCTTCAGCGCAAGGCCTGACAGATCTCACACCGCAAGGTCTGGCGGCAGCATTTGGCCGACATGCAGATAGCCCCGCCGCGTCTTCTGACGGAGTGTCTGGGATGCCGCTCTCTCCGCTTCTTCAACGGAAGCACAGGTTTCGATGCTCGTCCGGCCGGGGGTCCCGATCCGGCCCCAGGTTCGCAAGACGGAGACGTCTCCGAACAGCGTTGCCGCAACATCGATGCAGTAGAACCGCGCCATGTTGGCCTCAGGGTCGATGCGGTGCAGATGTGCCGCCATGGCGGTCCTCCTCTGCACAGACTCCGCCTTGTTACTCTCCAAGTCCAATTGCATTTCTGAATCGATCCGGGCGCTCCGATTCAGAAGGCTGATGGATTATGGCGACGGATCGACCGGTGCTTCCTCGACAACCTCGACCCAGAGAACGCCACGCAGGGTTTCTTCCGGGACCAGCCACACGGTCCGGAAACGGCCATTCACGGTGCGATGCCGTTCTGCAACGAGTTCCCGGTCTCCGCGGTCGATCCGCCACAGGCGACGATCGATTGTCGGGCTTTTGGACTTGGGTCTAACGACGTCTTCCATTCCGACCTCCGACCATTCGCAGGCGACTTGCTGACATGGACAGACGCCACATCAGAACATATTTAACGACATCAGAAGTGGTGCTTTGCTGTCGCCACGCGAACCACGAAAGGCTTTCCTGTCGATGCATATTCTGTCCCCCGTTCTGGCTGTTTCCGCGTTTGCGGCGATGTCTGTTCCTGTCCACGCGCTTGACGCCTGGACGGTCGGTGTCGAGCGCGGCCTGCCGACCTACGCGCTCACCAGCGAGGCTGGTGAGGTGCGGCTTGTCTGCGATCCGGATCGCGTCTTCGGGCCAACGCCCAACGGCGCGCTCGTGGTCCGCTTCGCCAAAGACGCCGCACCGGACATGGTCGTCGTTCTCGCAAAGTCGGGCGAACAGGCACGCCTGCCGGTCAACAACGGCATCGCCGCACAGGCATCGGTTGATGCAGCGGACTGGTCGAAAATGGTGGCTACCTTCCGCTCGGGCGGCGAGTTCGCGCTCGTTACAAGCGCCGACAGTCTGACCTTCGAGACAGCGCCGCTGCCCGATCTTGCCTGCGAGTGATCGCAGGCAGTTCATCGAATTCTGTTGCATGGTCCGGGTCTATCTGACGCGTCGCGCCTCGATGAGCTGCGACGCGATCGCGGCAAGGAAGGCACCAACGATCGTCGCCCGGGGCTCGATCAGCCAAGGGTCATCAAGTGCCGCATGCATAGCCCGGATAGCTGAACTTTGGGCGTAGACGGTCATCGGTTCGCCGACCGCCATGTCCGATGCTGCCATGGCGAAGATGCGCCTCGCCTCATCGACATGCGGCGCAAGATCATCTTCCGCCAAGAGCCGCCGCAGTTCGGCCCGCGCTTCCTTGGCAAAGGCGCGCAGCATGTAGGCTGGAGTCACCTCGCCTGCGCCCGGGATCTGCTCAAGCTGCGTCTCGGCTGCCAACGGCAGCCGAAAGAGGACCACCAACTTCTCTTTCCGGGGCTTCGCTAACCCGCTGGCCGCACACTCGGCCGGGGAAGCAGAGGACTGCGGCTGACCACTCTCCCCTTCCCTCTTCCCGGCAAACTCCGGGTCGGCCAAGTGCACCGTCGTCATGTCGGAGAGCTGGGTCTTGACGCCCTCGACATTTCCTCCCTGCTCCGGCGCACGCCGTTCTGCAAGAATGCGCGACTGCACCTCGCGCGATGACCGCAACCGTGCGGCGGAGTTCTGCAGGCCCGGTTCTTCCGCCGCCGGGGAGGGTGCGACACGTGCAGGAAGGCGGAAACGGCTCATGCAGGGATAACCTCGTCGATCCCGGTCAGGACAAGTTCCGCAACTTCAAGCTGGCGTGTGATGGCATCCGCCACCAGCCGACCGCCGGGTGCTTTGGCATTGGCGCGCATTCCCCCTTCCCGGGTTGCGGCGTCGATGATCTTCGGCCCCGCGTCCATGACGAGGACCCGGACCGCCGGGAACCGCTCGCCCTCGGCAATCGAGGCGCGGAGGTCGTCCATCCATAGGACGGCGCGATGGGTCATTTCCCATTCGGCATAGACGGGGCGGGCTGGGATCAGCACCAGATCAGAGATCAAGCAGAAGTCCTCGGTGTCAGTATGGGTGCCCGGTCGGGTATCGATCACGACGAGATCGACGCCCCGTGCTTCCTCGGCTTCGAGGAGCGACAGAAGCCCTTCCACACTCTCGGGCGGCGAAAGGATCGCGAGGCTCTCCGGCCACTCGGGCTTTTGCGCGCCCTCCCAGGCGGCCAGTTCGAAACTGTCACGCCAGCGGCCGAGTTGTGCATTCACGTCGCCATCGATCAGGGTGACGCGACGCCCGAGGTTCAGTGCTGCAGATGCGAGAAGCATGGCGGTCGTGGTCTTGCCCGAGCCGCCTTTGGTCTGCACGATGGTAATGACTTGCATGAAAAACGCCTCCTCAAACAGTAACACTACCTTGGCATCACGGTCCGGCGATCCTTAAGCACGGACGGAAAGCGATGCACCGGTGCCAAAGCAGAGACGTGGCGAAGCCTTTGTAATGGCGTCACTAATCCGACCGGCGTCCGGTGCGTTGTTTAGGCATATGGTTGCAGAGACGTCAAATGGCATATGCTTTAGGTTGTGGATTGCCGCCCAACACTCCATGTTTTCTTAAGGATTCCCGCAACCAGAATGCTGCGGCGCGGCGCCCGAGAGTCCTGACACCTGCCCGCAATCGTGGCAGTTTGCCCTCCGGCCCGTATGACGGTTTGCATGTCTGCATGCCTGCATAGGTGACAGGCCACATGGCTGCGTGGGAACCTGTCCGCATGGCTGGTCCGAAGGTCAGGCGACATCAGGCTTCCGTCGGGGGATGATCCCGAAATTGACCCGCCAACCAGATGCATCCCGGACAATCTGCTTGCTTCCTTGCCTGTCTGCCTGCTTGCCAGTTCGGCCAGTGACGGGTTGACGCTGCGCCGATCTAGCCCCTGGCTTCACGCCCAACGCCATCCATGGTCTGCCGTGGGCAGGCCTTGAAGCATCTGGAGACCCCTTCCCCGGCCCCTCTTCCCTTCCCGGGCAAACCTTCCTTCAGACTGTCATGTCCTTCCCGGCAGTCCCTCGTGGAGGGACCGCACACTTCTGCAAAGCCCAACGTTTCAAGGCGCTCGACCACTTTGGTCTCGCCTTAAACGGAGGCCTGTCGGCCCGGGCGCAGGGATGCAGTCGGCGGGCAAGCCGCCGACCCCTGACGCCATATTGAGTCCTCACCGGCTGTCCGGTTTCCGCATGCGGGCTCCTCTTCGGAGGAGCGGAAACCGGCCGGTGAGGACGGTTGGCAGGAATGGTGGTGTGTGGTACATGATG
>WOUW01000081.1 GCA_009773055.1 Paracoccaceae bacterium | reverse complement strand
GCGAGCTATCCACATATCCACAGCCCCTTCGCTTTACGTTTTATCTTGGGTCAGGCAGCCGATTTCGATCGGTTAAAAATGGTCTTGAAGAGGGCTGAACGCGCCGCGTTCATTTGCTCTGCCGCGACATTGTCGCTCATTGCCCTGGCTTGCGCATCGAGTTGGTCGAAATTGACGCCAAGCTTCAAGAATGTCTCGGCCTGCGGCAAGGACTTGAGCTTCTCGTAGGGGGTCATCATCAGCCGGTAGGGATAGCGTTTGCGCTGTTTGCCCTTGGCGTCCGTGATGGTCTCGGCGAACAGGCAGGGGCGGTGGAAATTGACATAGGGGTTGAGGTAGTCGCGGCAGAACTCATTGACCGGCGCGGCAAAGCGTTGCGGAATGTGGGCGTAGCCCAAATGCTTGCGCACGATGGCGCCGTTCTTCGATTCCGCCTGGGCGTTGTCGTTGCTGTGACGGGAGCGTGATTTGGTCTGCTCTTCGATCAACAGCTTGTTGAGCAGCTTCGCGACATCGCGGTTGATGTACTCGGAACCGTTGTCGCTGTGGAAGCCGAGAATGACAAACGGGAAGCTGTGCAACAGGGCTTCCAGCACCGGGATCAGGTAGGCTTCGCTGATGCGCTCGCAGGTGGCAACGCCCTCGTACTGGGTCACGCAGTCGACGGCGTTGATGTGATAGACGCCTTTGACGCCATCCTGATCGCCCTGATGAACGCTATCGACGCGCAGGTAGCCGGGGCGGTTGTTGGGCGCCGGAGCGCGACGCTCGCCGATGGGGACACCGGTGGAGCGGGTCTTGGTCCAGACCTGGCGCTGCTGCTGATATTTCGGCTGCTGCCGCAAGTTGTACAGGTGGGCCACCGAGATCGTCGCCAGGCGTTGATAGCGGACATCGCTGAAGACGCCGTAAGCCCGCTCCATGAGCTTCTTGGTCGCCAGACCGGACAGGGTGCCGTGTAGCGCGTCGGTCTGGGCCAGCAAAAGTATGTCCGCGCCCGTGTAGGTGCGCGCAAAGCTGGTACGGGAACCGCAGTACCGTTTGACCAGCGCCCGTCGCTCGCCGCCGCGTTTGACCAGGCGCGCTATCTGCTGGCGCGAATAACCGCTAACCCGTTCCAGAAAGCGCAGCACAATGGCCTTGTCGGATCGCTTCAGTCGGCTATAACCGAAGCGCTTCACGGTGCGCGCAATGAACGCGTAGCGTTCGTCTCCCGCCACCGCGAAATCCATCATCACGGTGCCTTCCAAAAATCCTTGCAAATCCGCCAAGGTCTTCAATTGCTCGTCGTTCATGTCGATCACCATGCGCCGCATATTGATCGATCCCGGCCACCTGCTCAGACTCAAACCCCGTTGGATTCACACCCATCGCTCAGACTCTTAAGAAACACATTCCAAGTGATTGGTTTTGAATTTGATTTCAGGCAGGTTCCGGTTGTTCGGTGGCGACGAGCGTCATGCCCAGCTTCTGTGCGCGCAGGGAAAGTTGCCGAAGAACGCGGGCGCGGTGACGCTCTTCGTAGTAGTCCTGTCCTTGGTCGGTGTACTCCTCGCCCTTGGTGAGCATGGTGTAGACCAGTCGCGCCAATTTATGAGCGGTAGCGGCGACGGCCTTCGCTTTGTCCATGCGTGCGCACATGCGCCTGAAGTACGCACCCAACGCAGACTGACTACTGCGCAGTGCAGCGGCGGCCAGACGCAGCGCCTGGGCCGCGCGGTTGGCCACGCGCTTGGTTTTGCTGCTCATGACTTTGCCACCGGTAATTTTGGTCCCCGGGCACAATCCCAACCAACTGGTGAAATTTCCTACCTTGGGAAATCTCGACATGTCGGTGCCAGTCTCCGAGATCACCGCGAGTGCCGTGGTCACGTCAATGCCATCAATGCGGGTCAGATCCACGCCGCACATCTTGAACAATTGCGAGCGCAGGTCAAACTTCGGCGCATTACGAGTCCGCCCGCGCTGCTTGCCTTTCGCCGGCTCGCCTTCGTGAGCCTGCAAACATTGCATCTGCTGCTCGATCTCGCGATCACACTCCGCCAGTTGCTTACCGATGAAGTCGAATGCGTCCACCGCCTGCTTGAGCGCAAACAAATGCTCGTCTCGCCAGTTGCCTTGCAGGCTCTTGGCAATGTCATCGATGCTGGCGCGAATGCGTGCGTTCTTCATCGAACCCAGTATCTGGCCATCACGCTCACCAGCGATGATTGCGCGCAGGATCTTCTGGCCTGTCTCGCCGACTACGTCGGAGATGACGTTAGCGAGCTGAACGTTCATCTGGGTCAGGGCCTTCTGCATATGCTGGACATGGCGCCCCTAGCGAGCTGAACGTTCATCTGGGTCAGGGCCTTCTGCATATGCTGGACATGGCGCCCCTGGCTGCGCAGTAGCATCACACGTTGACGCCACAACGAGCGCAATACGCAAATCTGTTCGGTCGGGCGGAACGCGCCGCTGAGCAGACCGTAGGTCATGAGTTGCTGCAGCCACTGGCAGTCCAGCACGTCGGACTTACGGCCAGAAACGTTCTTGACGTGACGTGCATTGACCAACAGGACGGTAAAGCCGCGCGATTCCAGCAACTCAAACAAGGGAATCCAGTAAACGCCCGTGGATTCCATGGCTACGGTATCCACTCCGCAGACCTTGAGCCAGTCTGCGATGGCATTGAGGTCAACCGTGAAACTCGGAAACTCCCTCACCGGCTCATCGTCTCGATCCGGCGGCACGGCCACGTAGTGAACCGCATTGCCGATGTCGATGCCAGCAGCGTTGGGATGGGTGATCGTCAGGGCCGCTCGAGATTTGGCGGGCTTGAGGCTGACACTTCGATTACGTTGGGCCATTGCGTTCTCCATCATTCAGGTAGAAAAGTGGCACCGCATCGGCTACGTCGTCTTGCTCACTCTCTTAAACGGGATATCGGCCCAGCGGCTACGAACCGCCGTGACGATTCACCAATGTCGATGACGTCTCCCAGGACCACGCTCACACTCGGGCATTACGCACCATTGTCTAATCGGTCTTCAGCGGTACCATGCCCCACTTTGCCACAACGAAGCCTCAGTGTTTCTTCGGCGCGATTTGCGGCATCCGGGCCGATTACTTCGCTCAAACCCCATTGGACAATGCTAAGCATTGACAGGAAGGCTGTTGTAGTCTTCAAAGATGAAATAAGCCTGCGCCACGCGGCGTGTATGCATTACGCCGGGTTGGTTTTATTCTGTACATGATGAATGGAGGTTCCCCATGAGAAACATTAGAACCCTGATGGCTGTCGCGCTGGCGGCTGCCTTGGCAAGTGGCTGCGCGACGCAACAGCAAACCGAAACTGCCATCGGCACCGGTGCCGGTGCAGCGGCCGGCGCCGTCCTCGGCACCATGATCGGCGGCTCCGGCCGGGGCACGGTGGTCGGGGCCACGGTCGGTGCCGGCGTAGGGGCCGCGGCGGGTTACAACTGGCCGCTGGTCAAGGAAAAAC
>WOUW01000035.1 GCA_009773055.1 Paracoccaceae bacterium | reverse complement strand
CGCCATCAGCACGCCCGAGACCACGAAGGTCAGATGGATCACCACCAGCCAGAACATCTCGGACTGGCCGAACGTGACCGCCGCATCGATGTCCCTGATCTCCATGAACTTCTTCAACAGGTGGATCCCCGAGATCGCCACGATGCTTGCGATCAGCTTCATCTTCAGCCCGCCGAAATCGACCTTGCCCATCCAGTCCGGCCGGTCCTCGCCAGCGTCGAAGTCGAACTTCGACACGAAATTCTCATAGCCCGAGAACAGCACGATCAACAGCAGGTTCGCCGCCAGTGTCAGGTCGATAAGGGTCAGCGCGGCCAGGATCATCTCTTCGGGGGTCATCACAAGGACCTTCGGGGCGTAATAGGCCAGCTCCCGCACGAAAATGACCGTCATCATGCCCAGCGCCACGACGAGGCCCAGATACATCGGCGCCATCAGCCAGCGGCTGGCAAAAAGACCCCGCTCGAAGCGGTTTTCCAGACTGGGCTTCTCGGACATCTTTGGCTCCCGGCGCTGAATGCAAAAGGCCCGCCAGACTTGGCGGGCCCCTCGACTGCCGACAAGGGGCAGAGATCAGTTCTTGGCGTAGTATTCGACGACCAGGTTCGGTTCCATCTGGACCGGATAGGGCACATCGCCCAGGCCCGGGGTGCGGACGAACTTCGCCGTCAGTTTGTTGTTGTCGACTTCCAGGTAGTCCGGAACGTCACGCTCGGTCAGCTGGATCGCTTCCAGGATCAGCGCCATCTGCCGCGACTTCTCACGGACCGAGATGACATCACCCTCCGACACCCGGTACGAGGCGATGTTGACGCGCTTGCCGTTCACCAGGACGTGGCCGTGGTTGACGAACTGACGGGCGGCGAAAATCGTCGGGACGAACTTGGCGCGGTAGACCACCGCGTCCAGGCGACGCTCCAGCAGACCGATCAGCATCTCGCCGGTGTCGCCGCGCACACGCTCGGCCTCACCATAGATCTTGCGGAACTGCTTTTCGGTCAGGTCGCCGTAGTAGCCCTTGAGCTTCTGCTTCGCGCGCAGCTGCGTGCCGAAGTCCGACAGCTTGTTCTTCCGGCGCTGGCCGTGCTGGCCCGGACCGTACTCGCGCTTGTTGATCGGGGACTTCGGACGGCCCCAGATGTTCTCGCCCATGCGGCGGTCGATCTTGTACTTGGCAGAGGTGCGTTTGGTCACCGCTGATCTCCTTCAATTGTGGCTCTTTCGGCTTGTCCGAAAAGCGGTTCCCACTTTTCGGGCCTCAGAGTGTTACGAAGGGCGTTGTCCTTTGCGGGTCTCCCCGCCGACAGGTCATTCCTTGCGGAAGCCACCAACACCAATGAAAAGCCCCGGAATCGCTTCCGGGACGTGGGCGGCTTATAGAGGACACCCCAGCGGAGTCAACAGCCCCCGCTGCTGCCCCGCCGTTCACTCGTTAACCAAGCGTTCGCACTTCATCCCGATACTCCTCCCTATGAACGCCAAGCGTTGACTCAAGACCCCAGAACACGCGATATATCGCTATCAATCGAAAGGCCTCCACCACATGCAGTCTCACCTTTCGTCGATTGAACTGTGTGCAGGCGGTGGTGGGCAGGCGCTTGGCATTGAAGGCGCCGGGTTTGGTCATGAAGCATTGGTCGAAATTGATGACTGGTCGCGCAAGACCTTGAAACTGAACCGACAGCACTGGAACGTTATCGAAGGTGTGCAATCCGACCTGACGAAGTTCGATGCCGCGCCCTACAAAGGCGTCGATCTTGTTGCCGGGGGAGTTCCTTGCCCCCCGTTCTCAGTCGCCGGCAAGCAACTTGGTCCGGCCGATGAACGCGACCTCTTTCCAGAGGCCATCCGCATTGTCGATCAGGTTCGACCAAAGGCCGTGATGTTGGAAAACGTCAGGGGCTTTCTCGACGCTGTCTTCACGGACTACCGACACAAACTCCGCGAACAGCTTCGGAAGCTTGGATACAGCCGTGTCGAATGGGCACTTCTGAATGCGAGCGACTATGGTGTTCCGCAACTCCGCCCGCGCGTGGTCATCGTGGCAATCCAGGACGCCTACGCGGACAGTTTTGCTTGGCCGACCAGAAACCTGGCTCGCCCGAAGACCGTTGGCCAAACCCTTTACGACCTGATGTCGGCCAACAACTGGCCTGCTGCCGATACGTGGCGCGACCAAGCCGACGAAATTGCCCCGACAATCGTTGGCGGCTCCAAGAAACATGGCGGGCCCGATCTTGGCCCGACGCGCGCCAGAAAGGCCTGGGCCTCGCTTGGCGTGAATGGTGGAAGCCTTGCCGAACACGCACCAGAGCCTGACTTTTTGGGGATGCCGCGCCTTACGGTCCGGATGGTTGCACGCTTGCAAGGTTTTCCTGATTCCTGGACCTTTGCGGGCAAGAAGACAGCAGCTTACAGGCAGGTTGGCAACGCCTTCCCTCCGCCCGTGGCACAGGCTGTGGCTGACAGCGTCCGCACGGCGATCACGGCGCGTCGGCTTTTTGCGGTGGCATGATGGGTGTCTGGTTCGAAGAGGCGCGCCGCAGATTTCACGCGCAATGTCTTTCGGGCCCGATCACCATGACGAAAGGCGTCCCAAGCATAGCGGACGTCGCTAACGGACCGAGTCGCGAGATATCGATCGGCCTGATCGCCAAGCTAGGCCAGTTGACAGACCACGCGCAGAAGCCGCCGGGACAGACCGCCGGTGCAATGTTCGAAAACGTCTGCTTGGCCTTCCTTCAAGAGTCCCTGGCCCAGTTGGCGCATGTCAGACCGGGAACGTTCCGCGTGGCGAAGGGACGGACAATCTCGCAGTTCGAGCAGTATGCACATTTGGACGAACTCCGCGTGCTCGCTGATGCAAGCCGCGAACTCAAGACCCTGCTCGGGACCGACTACCTTATCAAGCCGGATGTTGTGGTCATCAAGGACGCCCTGGAAGATGCGGAAATCAACAGAAATGCTGGCCTGGTTGATAGAAGTGTTGCAGAACGGACAGCTCTCCGCGCCTCGAACGGTGCGAAAGCCTCGCTGCACGCCTCGGTCAGTTGCAAGCTGACCATCCGATCCGATCGGGTACAGAACACCCGGTCAGAAGCCTTGAACCTGCTGCGAAACCGGAAAGGGCGCGCACCGCACATCGTCGCCGTTACCGCGGAACCCACGCCCTCCCGGATAGCCGCAATTGCACTCGGGACCGGCGATATCGACTGCGTCTACCATTTCGCTCTGCCTGAACTTGTCGAAGTCCTGCAGGAACAAGGGCGGGACTCACTGGATCTGGTTGAAACCATGGTCAACGGCAAAAGGCTGCGCGACATTGCAGATCTGCCTTTCGACCTTGCTATTTGACCAACCGAGCTCCCCTTAACAAATCCCTAACGCCCACAGCTAACCCATTGGAATCCTTTGCGGCCTCCACCTGCCCACGCGTGGGCACCCCTCAGCGGTTCACATCCACCACCACCCGCCCCTGCACGCCCCCCTTCAGGATCGCCGCCCCCAACTCCGGCAGCTCCCCCAGCCCCGCCACCCGGACCATCGCATCCAGCTTCCCCATCGGCAGGTCCGTCACGATCCGCTCCCAGGCCACCACCCGCCGCTCGAACGGGACCGTCACCGAGTCGATCCCCAGCAGATTCACCCCCCGCAACAGAAACGGGATGACCGAGGCCGGCAGCGCCGATCCCCCCGCCAGCCCCACCGCCGCGACCGACCCCCCGTGCTTCATCTGCCCCAGCACCCGGGCCAGCATCGCTCCCCCGACGGCATCGACACACCCCGCCCAGGTCTCCGCCTCCAGGGGCCGCTTCACCGTCTCCGCCAGCTCCTCCCGGGCCACGATCCGCGAGGCCCCGAGGTCGCGCAGATACCCCTCCGTCTCCGCCCGCCCCGTCACCGCCGCGACCTGGTAGCCACGCTTGGCCAGCAAGGCGACCGCCACCGACCCCACCCCGCCCGAGGCCCCGGTGACCAGCACCTCACCCTTCTCCGGGGTCAGCCCATGCTCCTCCAGCGCCATCACCGCCAGCATCGCCGTGAACCCCGCGGTCCCCACCGCCATCGCCTGCCGCGTGGTCAGACCCGAGGGTAGCGGCACCAACCAGTCCGCCTTCACCCGCGCCTTCTGGGCATACCCGCCCCAATGGACCTCTCCCACCCGCCAGCCGGTCAGCACCACCTTGTCGCCGGGCTTGTAGCGGGCATCGTCCGACGCCTCGACCATCCCCGCAAAGTCGATCCCCGCCACATGCGGCCAGGCCCGTACGATCCCGCCGCCATTGGCCGACAGCGCCAGCCCGTCCTTGTAGTTCAGCGTCGAATACTCGACCGCCACCCTCACATTGCCGGCAGGCAGCGCGCTCTCGTCCAACTCCCGCAGACGGGCCACGGCGATTTCGCCTTCCTTCTCCAGAACCAGTGCGCGGAACATCTTTGGCCTCCCTTTTGATCGGCCTCAGTCGTCCCCGAGGAAGCCGGATTGTCAACCCGACGCCGCTGCCGCACTCTGCCCCAAAGGAGACTCCAATGACCCAGGAACACATCGGTTTCATCGGCACCGGGCTGATGGGCCACGGCATGGCGAAGAACATCGTCGAGAAGGGCTACCCCCTGACCGTCACCGCCCACCGCAACCGCGCGCCCGTCGATGACCTGCTGACCCGGGGCGCGACCGAGGCGCCCATCGAAGACCTCGCCGCCCGGTCGACGATCATCTTCCTCACCCTCCCCGGCTCGCCGCAGGTGGCCGAGGCCGTGGCGAGGATGACCCCCCACCTGAAACCCGGAACGGTGATCGTCGACTGCTCCACCTCCGACCCCACCGTCACCGAACGCCTCGCCACCGACCTGGCCGCCAAAGGCGTCCACTTCGCCGACGCCCCCCTTTCCCGCACGCCGAAAGAGGCCTGGGCGGGGACGCTCGACTGCATGGTAGGCGCGGAACCGGAGGTCTTCCAACGCATCCAGCCCGTCATCGCCACCTGGGCCGGTAAGATCGTCCACATCGGCCGGGTCGGCGACGGCCACCGGATGAAGCTTCTGAATAACTTCCTCTCCCTCGGCTACGCTGCGATCTATGCGGAGGCGCTGGCCGTGGCCGCCAAGGTCGGCATCTCCACCGCCACGTTCGACAGCGTGATCCGTGGCGGCCGGATGGACTGCGGCTTTTACCAGACCTTCATGGGCTACGCGCTGGAGGGCAACCGCGAAGCCCACCGCTTCACCCTCTCCAACGCCTACAAGGACTTGCGCTATCTGGAGAGCATGGCCAACGCCGCCACCGTCACCACCACGATGGCGAGTGCCGCGAAGAACAGCTTTGCCGGGGCTGTGGCGCAGGGAGGGGAGGGGCCAGAGGACTATGTGCCCCACCTGACGGATTTCGTTGGAAGGGCGAATGGGGTAACGGCCCGTTAACACTTTGTAGGCCTAGCTTGCCACGCAGCCCAAGTCGATTCGCTGCTTCGAACCGCAAAATGTGGGGGATAACTGAGCCCCGATCACGAAATATCGCTTTCCAGAATCGCGGAAAGTGGGGCATGGTCCAGTTAACCCATTGGCGGGACTCGAAAAATCTCAGCGCTAAGCTGTTGTAATTTCTTGTTGAATCTGCGCCACCTACTGGGCATAGTGAGAAAAAGAAAAGGCCCCGGAAAACCGGGGCCGTAGTTAGAAGTGAGGCCTAGGTCAGGATCGAACTGACGTCCCCCAGATTGCAACCCCGGGTGCATGACCATTCTGCCACTAGGCCACAGGGTCAGCTTATAGCTGGCCCTTTTCTTTTCAAACGAAATCTTTGGTCGTGACACCATATTTCGCGCTTGACAGAGATTCCGACACAACTTCGTCCCCCATCCCTCACCCGCACTTCGAATGCCCGCATGACCCACAGGTCAGGCACCCCTCCACCATCCGCAGGTCATAGCTCCCGCAGGACGGGCAGGCCTTGCCGCGTGGAGCCTCTCCGACCCGCAGCAGTTCCGCCTTGGGGTCGGACTTCAGCCCCATCCCCTCACCGGATCAGGTGGCGTTCGATCACCCCGCCGATGGCGGCGAGGATCGAGGGGATGTAGCGGCCCTCCATCCAGGCGCCGCCGCGGGGGTCGAAGACGGCTTTCAGCTCCTCCACCACGAAAGAGATATCGCCGCCCCGCCGGAACACCGCCGAAATCATCCGGGTCAGGGCCACGGTCCAGGCGAAATGCTCCATGTTCTTGGAGTTTATGAACACCTCGAACGGGCGGCGGTGGCCTGCCGTCACGATGTCGTTGATCGTGATGTAAAGCGCATGCTCCGAGCCCGGCCATTTCACCTTGTAGGTCTGCCCCTCCAGCGCTGCGGGCCGGTCGAGCGGTTCCGACAGATACACCACCTCGCCCCCCGTCACCGGCTGCGAGGACACGGGCGCGGTCTGTTTCTCGCTGACCGTCAGGACGGACCCGGTCACATCGTTCGGCCGGTAGGTCGTGCAGCCTTTGCAGCCCTGATCCCAGGCGGCCATGTAGACCTCTTTGAAGTCGTCGAAGCTGATGTCGACCGGGCAATTGATGGTCTTGGAGATGGACGAGTCGACCCACTTCTGCGCCGCTGCCTGCATGCGGACATGGTCCAGCGGCGGCAGCGTCTGGGCGTTGACGAAATGGTCGGGCAGGGGTGCATCGCCATGCTTTTCGCGCCAGAGGCGGACGGCGTAGTCGACGACCTCCTCCTCGGTGCGGGAGCCGTCCTTTTGCAGGACCTTGCGGGTGTAGGCATAGGCAAAGACCGGCTCGATCCCCGAACTGACGTTGCCGGCGTAGAGGGAGATCGTCCCGGTGGGCGCGACCGAGGTCAGAAGGGCGTTGCGGATGCCGTGCTGGGCGATGGCCTCGCGGACGTCCTTGTCCATCTGGGCCATGTTGCCCGAGGCAAGGTAGCCGTCGGCGTCGAACAGCGGGAAGGCACCCTTCTCCTTCGCCAGATCGACGCTGGCGAGATAGGCCGCCCGAGCGATGGCGTGCATCCAAAGCTCGGTGACCTTCGCGGCCTCCTCAGACCCATAGCGCAGGCCAACCATCAGAAGGGCGTCCGCCAGCCCCGTGACCCCCAACCCAATCCGCCGCTTGGCCTTGGCCTCAGCCTGCTGCTCCGGCAACGGGAAGCGTGAGGCATCGACCACGTTGTCCATCGCCCGGACGGCGGTGCGAACCAGGTGGTCCAGCGCCTTCATGTCCATTGAGGCATGGGCGTCGAAGGCGTCCTTCACCAGCGTCGGCAGGTTGATCGAGCCCAGAAGGCAGGCACCATAGGGCGGCAGCGGTTGTTCGCCGCAGGGGTTCGTCGCTGCGATGGTCTCGACATAGCCAAGGTTGTTCATCGCGTTGATGCGGTCGATGAAGATCACCCCCGGCTCGGCATAGTCGAAAGTCGAGCGCATGATCCGGTTCCAGAGATCGCGGGCCTCAACCGTCTTGTAGACGCGGCCGCCGAACACAAGCTCCCACGGGCCGTCGGCCTTGACGGCTGCCATGAAGGGATCGGTCACCAGCACCGACAGGTTGAACATCCGTAACCGCGCCGGGTCGCGCTTGGCCTCAATGAACGCCTCGATATCCGGGTGATCGCAGCGCATCGTCGCCATCATCGCGCCCCGGCGACTACCAGCGCTCATGATGGTGCGGCACATCGCATCCCAGACGTCCATGAAGCTGAGCGGCCCCGACGCATCCGCCGCGACGCCCTTCACCTCGGCCCCGCGCGGGCGGATGGTGCTAAAGTCGTAGCCGATCCCGCCGCCCTGCTGCATGGTCAGCGCGGCCTCTTTCAGCCCGTCGAAAATGCCGACCATCGTGTCGGGGATCGTCCCCATGACGAAGCAGTTGAAGAGAGTGACCGACCGCCCCGTCCCCGCCCCCGCCGTGATCCGCCCGGCAGGAAGGAACTTGAAGCCTTCAAGCGCCGCGTAGAACTCGGTCTCCCACTTCACAGGGTCCGTCTCGACCTCTGCCAAAGCCCGCGCGATGCGCCGCCAGGTGTCCTCGACCGAGCCGTCGATTGGTGTCCCGTCCGCCTCCTTGAAGCGGTACTTCATATCCCAGATCTGCTCGGCAATGGGGGTGTCGAATCGCGACATGGGGGCGAATCTTTCTGTCTCTTGTGGATAAGCGGGACGAAGGACCCAAGATACGCCCCTGCCCCCCTCTGGTCAACTTGAAGCCCCCGCTGCAGGCCCTATGATCCGTCCCATGATCAACCTTCTGAAACTCAGCGTCGGCTCCGAGTCGGTCGAAGACCATCTCGACTGGCAAATCAGCCAGCGTCCACATTGGCCCCAGGGCTGTGCCATCCACGTTACCCGCATGTGGCCCAAGCGTGAGGCCGAATTGCTGGACGGCGGCTCGCTCTATTGGGTCATCAAAGGCGTGATCCTTTGCCGCCAGCGGTTCGTCGACCTCAAGGAAGTGACTTTCGCCGACGGGATCCCGCGCTGTGCGCTGGTCCTCGATGCCGAGATCATCCGAACCGAGGCCGCCCCCCGCCGCCCCTTCCAGGGCTGGCGCTACCTCGACCCGAAGGAGAGTCCCCGCGACCTTCCCAAAGGCCGCGTCAAGGACGACCCACTGACCGACAATGGCCATTCAATTGGAATTGGCATTCTGGTCCCCAGATATCCCACGGGTCGCGACGGGTGAAAGCTCTCGCTTCAAGGCATCAAGCCGCACCGCCCTCTGGCCCCCACGCGCAAAACCCGCCATGAACGGGCATCATGTCCCGCCCCCTCCTCCTCGCTGCACCGTTCATCTTTCTCCTGCTCTGGTCCGCCGGCTTTGCCATCGCCAAGATCGGCCTCCTCCATGCTGGACCGTTCACGCTCCTGGCGCTCCGCTATTCCATCGCGGTCCTCGTCCTTCTCCCGCTCATCCCCCTTCTGAAACCGCAGTTCCCCCGGGGCCGCGCCGCATTGGACATTGCGGTAACCGGCTTCCTGATTCAGGTCGGCTACTTCGGGCTGTGTTACATCGCCTTCAAGTCCGGCGTCTCGGCGGGTGGCGTGGCAATCATTGTCTGCCTGCAGCCGATCCTAGTCAGCCTGATTGCCCCCTGGATGGTAGGCGAAACCGTCAGCCGCCTACGCTGGATCGGCCTTGCCCTTGGTCTTGGCGGAGCAGTCACTGTGATCCTTGCCCGCTCTGGCATCGCGCATGAGCCGCCTTTGGGCCTGCTGGCAGCTGTCGGCGGCTTGATCGGCATGACCGCCGCCACGCTGTATGAAAAGCGCTTCGGCATCACGACCCATCCGGTTCCTGCCAACCTGATCCAGTATGCCGTGGGGGCCATCTTCACCCTGCCGCTTGCCCTTGCGACCGAAGGGCTTCAGGCCGACTGGACGCCCGAGCTATTCGCGGTCCTTGCCTACTTGATCATCGGCAATTCGCTGATCTCGATTACGCTTCTCCTGGCCATGATCCGCGCCGGTGAGGTCGCCCGCGTGTCGGCGCTCTTCTACCTCGTCCCGCCGCTTTCTGCGCTGTTCGCCTGGCCGCTGCTTGGTGAAGCCATGCCGCCGCTGGCCTGGGCCGGGATGGCACTGGCCGGCATCGGAGTCGCTCTGGCACGGAAGTAGTGTGGAGTCTGACCCCAGCCTTCAGAAGGGCTGCGCGGCAACCCCAAGCTTCGACGCCAGACCTGCAAAGGCCGCACGATCCTCCGCCGTCCACTCCGCCACGCGCGACGCCCATAGCACCGCTTCGCTGCAATGGATCAGCCCATCACTCAATATCCGCAAGTGGTTTGCCCGCAAAGTTTCGCCCGAAGAGGTGATGTCGGCGATGGCCTCTGCCGTCCCGTTCTTCACCGTGCCCTCGGTCGCACCTTGGCTGTCGACCAGCTGATAGTCCGCCACCCCTTGGGTCTGCAGGAAATCCCGCACCAGCCGATGATACTTGGTCGCGATCCGCAGCCGATGCCCATGTGCCTTGCGGAACCCCGCAGCCGCCGCGTCGAGGTCATCCACCGTCTCGACGTCGATCCAGACATGTGGCACCGCGATCACCAGATCGGCCTGCCCGAAGCCCAACTTCGCGATTTCGGCCACCTCGTCTTCGCCCAGTTGCTCACGCACCAGATCTGACCCCGTGACCCCCAGATGGATGCGCCCCGCTGCCAGCTCACGCGGGATTTCGCCCGCCGACAGCAACACCGGAACCACACCTTCGACGCCTTCCACAACGCCGGAATACTCCCGGTCCGAACCCGTCCGCCGCATCACCACTCCGCGCGCGCCGAACCAGTCAAAGCAGTCCTGCATCAGCCGCCCCTTGGACGGCACACCCACCCGGATCATATCGCCCCCTTCAGCCGCGCCACGAGGCCGGGCCGGATCACCCCGCCCACCGCC
The DNA here is from genome assembly GCA_009773055.1 of Paracoccaceae bacterium. GTDB lineage: Bacteria > Pseudomonadota > Alphaproteobacteria > Rhodobacterales > Rhodobacteraceae > Tabrizicola. Next base: position 33,700 of record WOUW01000035.1, on the reverse strand, counting down.
GGGATGAAGGCACCCGCACCCAGCACCGCCGTCAGCGCGTCATACCGTCCGCCAGAAGCTACGGGGGGCATCCCGTCCTTCAGGAAGCTGAAGACGAACCCGTCATAGTATTCCAGCGCCGTCCGCCCATGGCTCGCTTCGAAGGCCAGCGTCGCCACATCCACGCCCCGAGCCGCCAAAGCCGCCAGCCGCGTCGCAAAGCGGTCCACCGCCGGGCCGATCGCGGGCAGCATCGGGGTGATACCCCGCAAATGGCTGAGCGCATGGGACGCCGGAGCCTCCAGCGACAGCAAGTCATACAGCAGCGCCGCCTCGGTCGCCTTGATCGGCGGCGTCTCGGCATCGGCCACCAAGGCCTCGGCCCGCTCGGCGATTTCCTCCGGGCTGCGCAGCCCGACGAAGGTCCCCGCCTCCTCGATCAGTGCCATCGGCGTCCCTGCCTTCAGCCGTTGCAGCAGCGCCAGACGCCCCGCGGGAACCGGAGCCCGTCCCGCAAACCTGTCAAGAAGCGCCTTGAACCGCACGGGCCGCCAGACATGCCTAAGCAGGGCCGCCTTCCGGCTGTCCGATGTCTCCAGCCCCCGGACAGCCGCCATCAGGATACCGATATCTCCCGTCACCGGGCGCAGGTTCAGCCCGGTCAGAAGGTCACGAAACAACGCAAAGACCTCGGCGTCCGCAGCCTCCGGCGTAGCCCGGTCGAAGACCTCATACCCCACCTGCAGATACTCGCTGGTCCGCCCCGAGCCGCGCATCTGCTTGCGGAACACCTCACCCAGATAGGCATAGCGCGCCGGTTCCGCTCCATGCGCCATGTGGGCCTGGACGACAGGCACGGTGAAATCGGGCCGCAGCATCATCTCGCCGCGCACCGGGTCGGCGGTCACATAGGCACGCGCCCGGATATCCTCGCCGTAAAGGTCCAACAGCGTTCCGGCGGGCTGCAGGATTTCGGCTTCCACCGGCACTGCGCCCGCCTGGACGAAGGCCTGCAGCAGCCGCTCTCCCTCGGCCCGGATCGCGGCCTTCGGGGTCATTGGCCAAGCATCTTTCTGACTGCGGCCACAAGATCGCCACGGGGAACCTCGACCTGGGCCGGGCGGTCCTTCCATTCCTCAAGCGTGGCGCTTTCCGCGATCTTCGCGCCGAGGATCAGGTCCTTCAGGATGACGGTCCCTGCCGCAGCCTCGTTCCCGCCCTGGATGACCGCGACGGGGGACTGCCGCTTGTCGGCATATTTCAGCTGGTTGCCGAAGTTCTTCGGGTTCCCCAGATAGACCTCCGCCCGGATCCCTGCCTGACGCAGTTCGCCGACCATGGCCATGTAGTCGGCCATCCGGTCGCGATCCATGACCGTCACCACCACCGGCCCCGCCGTCTCGCCCTCGACGCGCCCCTTGGCCTGCAGCGCGGCGAGCAGCCGGTCTACCCCGATAGAAATACCCGTCGCCGGCACGTCCTGCCCGGTGAATCGCTTCACGAGGCCGTCATACCGCCCGCCCCCGGCGACCGAGCCGAACTGACGCTTGCGTCCCTTCTCGTCGAGGATCTCGAACGTCAGCTCCGCCTCATAGACCGGGCCGGTATAGTAACCGAGGCCCCGGACGACGCCGGGATCGATGACGATGCGGTCGGGGCCGTAGCCCTGTGCGTCCAGAAGTTCTGCAATCCCTTCAAGTTCGTCGACACCCTCCGCGCCGACGACCGAACTAGCGACGAGTTCCCGCAACCGGGCCACCGTCGCGGTCCCGGTGTCGCGCTTGGCCGTGGTGAAGCCCATGACGACCTCCGCCTGCTCTTCCGAAAGCCCCGCCCCTTTGGTAAAGTCGCCGCTCTCGTCCTTGCGGCCCTCGCCGAGGAGGGCGCGCACGCCCTCCGGCCCCAGACGGTCGATCTTGTCGATGGCCCGCAAGACGATGCCGCGTTCGGCCTCCTTGTCATCTCCGGCCAGCCCCGCGACTTCCATCACGCCGTTCAGGACTTTCCGGTTGTTCACCTTCACCACGTAGTCGCCGCGGGGGATGCCGACTTCTTCCAGGGCGTCGGCCAGCATGGCGCAGATTTCGGCGTCGGCGGCGACGGAACTGGACCCCACCGTATCCGCGTCGCACTGGTAGAACTGGCGGAAGCGGCCTGGCCCCGGTTTCTCGTTCCGCCAGACGGGGCCCATCGCGTACCTGCGGTAGGGGGAGGGGAGGTCGTTGCGGTACTGGGCGGCGACCCTCGCGAGGGGGGCGGTGAGGTCGTACCTCAGGGCCAGCCAGTCGGCGTCCTCATCCTGCCAGGCGAAGACGCCCTCGTTGGGGCGGTCGACGTCGGGGAGGAACTTGCCGAGGGCCTCGACGGTTTCCACGGCCGAGGTCTCCAGCGGGTCGAACCCGTACCGGTGGTAGACGGCGGCGATGCGGTCGAGCATGGACTTCCGCATCGTGACCTCGGCCCCGAAGTAGTCGCGGAATCCCTTCGGGGTCTCGGCGCGGGGGCGGCGGGGTTTGTCGGCCATGGGCGGGACCTTCGCTTTTGATCGGGGTCCGTGTATCCCGTGGGAAGCAGGCGGGCAAGCGGGGGGTGCGATGGACCGGGTCGAGGCTCTGGAGGAACGGGTGGCCCACCTGATGCGGGCGGTGGAGGACCTGTCGGACGTGGTGGCCCGTCAGGCGGGGAGGAGGCTTTGGGGGGAGCCCCCCCGGAAGCGAACGTCCGCCCGCCGCACTGGTGAGGTCTGCCCACGCGTGGGCAGGTGGAGGCCGCAAAGGATTCCAAGGGGTTAGCTGTGGGCGTTAGGGGTTTGTTAAGGGTAAAGCGTTAGTTGAAGATCAGGCATTCACTGAGAGGTTGCAGCTTGACCAGTAATCTCCCTAAGCATTGCGAAGATTGTGGCAAAATGGCGAAAGTCGTCTGCGGTTCCATTCTCGCAAGCCCACTTGCAGAATTTCATCTTTTCGTCCCTATTGACCGTCCATACCTCCGGAACTTCAACCTTCTGCCCCTTTGGCCATTTTGTATGAGCCTCCACGATATCGAAGAAGTCTGGCTTATGCTCGCGTGCGCGCTCCGCGAAATGCCTATCAAATAGGTTTTCGATTCCCGTCCATATGCAAGATTGTTGGCGCGGAACGGCTCTCTTATAGAGTTGACCAACCTGAGTAGGTTGCTTATTGGTATCACAATCGTAGAGTAGAATCCACGGACTTAAAATTCTTTGATTAAGTTTGGCGCTATGAGCGTTCCAAAGCTTGTCAAGATATGAGCATCCTTCAACGCCGACAACCTCAAATGCCTCAAGCAGCGGCTCTTCTAGGAGAAGCTGCGCGGCACGTCGAATAAGCAGAGCATCAGTGTCACCCTCAACAAAGAGTATTCCCTTGCCTTGATCTGCCGAAAGTTGTCTGGCCGCGCTCTCAAACGCTATCGTATCCTGCATGGCACGAAAGGCGAACTCAAATTCCGTAAAGCTTTCTACAGCAATTTCCTCTCCCGACGGCAGATCGATCAACTGGAATCCTTTGGATTCCAATACTGCGTTCAGCCCTAAGAGTAGAAGTGGTGAATGAGTCGAAGCAATGAACTGTAGGCACGGGAAAAGTCTGAGAAGCGCCGGCAAAGTATTGTATTGAAAATCAGCGTGAAGGTGGAGATCAATTTCATCAACGACTACGATACCCTTTACATCCCTAAATGATGAAAAATGCATTCCACTGAAGTCGAGATCGCGAAGTATACTCAGAAACAAGTCTAACAAGCCCGATTCACCGGTAGATAGAGCAAAGAGGTTTGAAATACGTCTCACATCTCCGTTCGGACCATTTAGGGTAAGTCCAACATTTCTATGATTTCTAATCCCGACATTCCACTGGATAGTTCCGCCTGGCGCACCAAGTAGTGTAAGCACAACAGATTCTACAGCACTGAGAAGGCTCGTTGCAGGGCCAGTTCTAGCCACAAGAACGTTAAAATTCTGTACCTTACCATCAAACTGAACAGGCAGTGTTGTCGTCCTTCGCTCAACTGCAAAACTGTCATAGATTAGGTCTAGTAACCAGTCCTGAATTCCCTTGAGCGGCGAGTATTGAACCAACTTCCTATCAGATGTGGTTGAGAAGTTTTTCATCCGATAAAAGTCAACTTTCCCTCGAAGAGCTACTTCATTTAGCCAAGCTGGCTCTTCGAATCTATTTGGCGGGAAGTATAGGTAGATGCCACCAAGCAACGCAGAATGAACATCGGAAGAGTTGCGAGAAATGTTAGTATCGAAGTGGGAGCTTTCCATTTCCAAAACACTAGACCAACTCGAATAGCTTGGAGGCTCACCGATGAAGTCCCGCTTCCGAGTTGAAAGTTGTATTTCAGCTACTTTAGCGCCGCCAGTGAACCTGACCTCACCTATGGAGTAGGTGGATCCTTCCCTGATGTAAGATGGGCTTCTCAGTTTGTAGACGCGACCTTGCTCCACATCTGAATCCTCAAAGAATACCGACTGGGCAGTTGCTAACGCGTTCACGATGTGCGAAATGACAATGCTTTTTCCTGCGCCGTTCTTTCCTACCAAGATTACCGGAAGTGGGCTACCGTCTTCGGCGAACTTGGTGTCTATCCTCACGTTGGCAATTGGGCCAGTATTTAATATGCTTACCGCTGATAGGTACATGACCGGTCCTAGATAGAAATCTCTTTCTCTCAGAGTATATACGGAAAGCGGCAAGTCAATCGGGCTGGGAAGAGTCGGGCTGAAGCCCGACGTACGGATGGCGCGCTGTAGCGCACCCTACGGTGGGGTGGGGGTCAGGGTTTGTTGAACCACTCCTCCACCTTGTCCAGCACGTCGTCGATCAGGCCGGGCGACCTCGCCTGGGGGCCGGTGAAGCGGAGGAGCCAGCCGGTGGGGGTGGGCTCTCGGGTGATCGTCAGGCCTTGACGCAACCTTAGCAGCCTGCGGGGGCGGCGTGTGGTGGGGTTCACGGGCTCGCGCGCGATATCCAGCAGGACGGGGCGGAGGGCGGACCATTGGGTCTCTGGCCCCTTCCCCACGTGCGGGTGGAGGGTGGCGGTGAGGAGGTCCTCATGCCCGCCGGTGATCGCAGCCGCGAGGGTGTCGAGTTGGCGGATGGTCAGGGTTTCGGGGGCGGTGAGGAGGGGGCCGAGCGCCTCGACCACGGTCGCATGGGCGCGGAGGCGTTGGCGGGAGGAGCGGGACGTGCTGGGGAAGAGGGTGGCGATGGCGGCGTCGGGGGTATCGAAGTGGCCCTCGGTCACGGCGTTCAGGATGAGGGTCGCCTTCTCCCACGGGCTGACGGGGGCGCGGATTTCGTTCTCGGTCACCATGGCGGTGAGGGCCTGGGCGAGGGACTGGGGCGAGCGGAGGAAGGCGGGGATCGTTTGGTGGCCCAAGTCACGGGCTGCGGTGAGGCGGCGGAGGCCGGAGATGAGGCCGTAGGTGTAGGTGTCCCGGTTTTCGGAAGGTCTGGGGCTGGAGAGGCGCCAGACCTCGATGGGGGTGCGGAGGCCCTCGGTCGCGATGGAGTGCTGGAGTTGTTGGAGGGCCTCGGGGTCGAGGGTGGTGCGGTCGCGGAGGAGGGCGGAGGGGTCGATTTCCGCGAGGGGGAGGTGGTGGAGGGGGTCCATGGCGCGTGCTCCTTTGGCGGGAGGGAAGCGCATGGGGGTTAAGGCGGGGTTTGGGGGGCGGGCGGTATGCCCCCTTTTGGCCTTGAGGGATAAGGGCGGGGCACGACCGCCGGGTGGGCGAGAAGCGCCCGCCCGGGGGGGCGGTCGGGCGCTGCCCTTGGCAAGGACCACGGGCGAAGTTGCCTTACTCGGCCGGGACAGCCTCGGCGCGGCGGCGGGGTTTGAGGACGAAACGCTCGGCCCAGGCGTAGATATGCGCGCCGATGATGCCGGTGATGATCGAGAGGATCAGCGCGAGCCAGGGCATGTGGTGGCCGAAGAGTTTATCGACGAGCGAGATCATCTGGTAGTGCGTGAGGTAGATGAACATCGAGGCGCCGGCGATTTCGGCGATCACCACCTTGGCGGGGGCGGGAACGCGGAACGAGCGGATGAAGAGGACGACGGCGATCCCCCCGGCGACGTAGAAGGCGGCAGAGGTCACCTGCCAGTAGGCCAGGATCGAGATCAGGGCCAGGGCCAGGGCAAAGAGGCGCGAGGGCAGGTCGCGGGCCGAGGCGAGGACCATGCCGAGCGCGAAGCACCAGCCGTAATGCCAGGGCGGTCGTAGTTGTAGTCGCCGTTCCAGACCTGCTCGATGCCGTAGTCGAGGGCCGCGGTGGCGAAGAAGAAGGCGACGGCGCTGACCATGGGGCGGGCCTGGAAGGCGCGGCGCACGGGAGCGAAGGAGAACAGAAGGGCGGCGAGGACGAGGATCTGGATGTAGAACTCGATGAAGTAGAAGGTGTAGCCGCGGATCGTGTTGGGATCGACGTAGTTCGACACCAGAAGAAGCGAGGGAAGTTCGAACTTGCGGGTGACGAGTTCGAGGAAGACGCCCATCAGGATCGTCGGGATCGCGACGTAGCGGACGGTGCCCCAAAGGGTCCTGGTGCTGCCGGAGCGGAGGATCTCGGGCAGCTGGAAGCGGGCGACGGAATAGCCGGCGAGCATGACGAGGAAGTAGGCGGCTCCCCAGTTGGAGGAGTAGACGAAGGCCTCGGTGTGCAGGGCGACGATGCAGATGATGAAGAAGGCGCGGGTCAGGGTGACCGACTCCAGACTGCGCCAGGTGGATATGCCGCTGCCTTTGGCATGGTCCTGCAACTGCGCGACGCTGAGCTTTTCCCAGGCGTCGGGCAGCGGGCCGAAGCGCGCCTCGTAGGACAGCGAGAACTGGATGTAGTGCAGGGAATCGCCGCCAAGGGTCTCGAACGTGTCTTCGGGGCTGACGTCCTGGCCAGCAAAGTCGTGCTGGAACAGCGAGCGGACGTCGGTGATCTCGCCCTTGGCGGAGGATGGGGGCGCGGTGACCTTGCGGAGGGCGAACTGTTCGGCCAGCACGCGGCGCTGGACCTTGCCGGTGGCGGTGACGGGCAGCGTGTCGATCGCCATGACATGCAGCGCGCTGCCGGCGGAGATGCCCATTTCGGCCAGGACGGCGGTGGCGGCCTGTTTCACGCGGGCAGTATCGCCAGAGGCACCTGCAAGGGCGACAAGGATGCCGTCGCCGCGCTGGGCATCCGGGACCTTGGCGACGGCAAGTTGCGTGCCCGCCTTCAGCCGCGCGCGGATGCGTTCTTCAAGCTGGTCGGGAACGACCTTCTGGCCGCCGCAGTTGATCAGGTCATCGGCGCGGCCGTCGAAGAAGAGATAGCCGTGCTTCATGTGACCAAGGTCATTGGTCTGCAGCCATCCCTCGGCATCGGTCAGGTCGTGCAGACCCTGGACGTCGATGCGCGATCTTGCGACCTGCGGACCGCGGATGCGGATGCGGTTGTCGGCAGAGATCTGCACTTCGCCCTGGCCGACCGGGCTGCCGACCGAGTCCAGCATGGCATCAGGCGCGTCCGAGATAATCAGGAAGGTGCTGCGCGAGGCCTCGGTCAGGCCGTAGTGCTGGACGATCCGGGCGTTCGGGAACATCTCGCGGATGCGGCGCTTTTCGTCGGCCGTCATAGCTTGCGAGCCAATCTCCATCCATTTGAGCATCTTGCCCGCCGCGCCGATCAGGGTGGGGTCGGCCAAAAGGATGCGCAGAAGCGTGGGCACGGCGGAGAGCGCGTTGATCTCGCCAGCGGCGAGCATGCGGGCAAGTTCCATCGGGTCGAAGCCGCGCGGCGGCATGTAGGCCCGTCCACCGACGGCGCTGACCGCCCGGTATCGCGCCATGCCAAAACTGAAAGTCGCCGGAACGCCGACATATTCGCGAACCTCGGCGGTCATTTGCATCACGTCGATGATGCGTTCAGTGGTGTAGCCGAGGTTGCGGTAGGTGAGGAGAATACCCTTCGGCTGTCCTTCGGTCCCCGAGGTATAAGTGACCTGCGCAGGCAGATCGTCAAGGATAACAGGGTGTTGCGCGTCGAACCAGCCAGTCTGGTCGCCGGGGTTGATGCAGCGGTCAATGTCGATTCCAGGAAGGTCAGCGACCTGATCGGCGCCGGAGACCAGGACAAGCGGCCGACGGGCGGCGTACAAGGCGAATATCTGTTCTACGAAGGCAATCGAACTTTTGCGAATGACTGCAGTGGCTTGAAGCTTGCCGGAATTCATATCTTCTACCTGTACGGACGTTTCCAAAAGAACTGCCATGTCCGCTTCATTACGCAGCATTGGTGACCAAAATTTGTCTGGAAAGCGGTTGAGTCTTGAATCGAAACGCGCCGTGCGAGGACATTGTTCCATTCCGCACACGATTGGAAAGCAGGCTTTCCGTGACAAGTGAGCGCGTCGAAATGCCAGGATGCAGGCCGCCGTCGCGACGAGGCAGCGTCCGCCGGGGATCTTGTGTGGCGGGCCCCCGAGCGCGGCAGCTGACTGCGATCAGAACATCTGCAACAGGCGCTTGAGGTAGTCCAGCTCTTCAAGCGGGCGGGCAAGTTCGCCCGAACGGCGGCGGATTTCATCGAGGAGTTGCTGGGCGCGTTGGTCCGGGTCATTCTGGACCATGTTTTCGTCCGAGCCGATGCGCGCGGTTTCGCCGGGTCGGCGGCCAAGGGGGTCGGTGCCCTGCGGATCGGCCGAGCCGAAGTCGCGTTCGCCGCCCTGGGCATCGCGGTTTTCGCGCTGCTGATCGGCCAGCGCCTCGCCAAAATCGCGCATCCCGTCGCGCAGGGCTTGCATCGCCTCGGCCTGTCGATCAAGGGCACCGTCGAGATTACCGTCGCGAAGTGCATCCTCGGCCTCTTTCATGGCGCGCCCGGCTCGGTCGAGATTGCGGCGGCCTTTTTCGCCCGGTTCGGTGCCATCACCCGGCAACTGGCCCTGCTGAAGCTCATTCAGCCGTTGGCGTAGGTCACGCTGGCGGTCGGTCAGGCTGCCGGTGTCGGGGCCACTCTGTCCATCGCCTTGCTGCGGGTCCTGACCTTGCTGTCCATCACCCTGCTGGTCGCCCTGGCCTTGCTGGCCGCCTTGCTGGTCACCCGGCTGCTGCCCCTGTTCGTCGCCGTTGCGCGGCACGCCCTGCAGGTCGCGGAAGGCGTCGTCGGACAGGCTCTGCTGGTCGCGCAGGGTTTCGCCAAGGTCACCCATCGGACCGTTCTGACCTTGGCCCTGTCCCTGCTGGCCCTGCACCACCTGCATGTTTTCCATCAGCTGGCGCAGCTGTTCCATCAGTGCGGCGGCTTCAGCGGTCTTGCCCTGCTTCATCAGCTCTTGCAGCTTGTCGAGCATTTCCTGCAGCTGGTCGCCCGACATCGTCTGGCCCTGCGTCATCTGCTGCTGTTGCTGGTCGCCGGGGTTGCGCTGCGCCTCTTCGGCAAGCTCGCGCATGTATTCGTTCAGCGCCTGCTGCATTTCCTTCATCAGCTGGTCGATTTCTTCGGGCGAGGCGCCGTTCTTGATGGCTTCCTGCAGCCGGTCCTGCGCGCGTTGAAGGCGGTCAAGCGCGTCCTGAAGGTTGCCTTCTTCGACCATGAACGCGATCTTCCACAGCTTTTCGGCAATGGCGTCGCGGTCTTCGGTCGAAAGGCTGGCCTGTTTCGCCTCAAGCTCTCGCATCAGGACGCGTAGGTGCAGGAAAGCGCGGTCGTGGCGGATGAAGCCTTCGGGGCGGTTGGTGACGGCCTTGAGGATCTGGACCGCACGCGGGGCGTTGATCCGGTTCCACAGAAGGTCACGGCGCATCTCGATCAGGGCAGCGGCGAGAGGGTCGAAGAAGCGCTTGCCGTGCAGGGTCACCGCGTAGGGGGCCGAGGAGCCTTCGTTGCCGCCGGCATCGGCGACGGTGAAGACCATGGTGACGGGCAGGTTGGCGAACACATGTTTCGACAGGTCATCGACGAGGGTCGAGGTCAGCTCGGTCCGGCTGCCCTTGCGCGGCATGGGCAGGTCGAGGACGACGGGTTCGAATGTCTCGGGGTCGATGGTCAGGCCGTGGCGGCGGTCGACCTTGGCGAGGTCGAGGGTGATGGTGACGCGGCCCGCGACGACGCCGTAATCGTCCGAGGCCTTGAAGTCCTGCTTGAAGCGGCCGTCCGCCTCGCGGGTCATGGTGCCGGTCACTTCGACGAGGGGGGCGGCATCCGGGATCGCGGTGACCTGCCATTCCCGGCCGTTCGGTCCGTCGATGGCAAGTTCGCCCGAGCGGGTGACGGTCAGGTCATGGACGCCCTTCATGCCGTTCGGGACGGCAGCGGCGGGGGTGGCTTCGGTTTCGGCGGCAGGGGGCGGGACATCGGCGACAGTCTGCGCGACGGTCAGGCTGCCTTCGGGGCCGTAAAGGCGGATCTGCAAGCGGGTGCCAGTGGGCAGGTCCAGCGCGGGGTCGGTGATATCGTTGAGATAAAGCGAGGGCTTGCCGGTATAGGCGGGGGGCTGGGCCCAGGCTTCCCAGCTTGGGCCGCCGGGGGTGGCGAGGGCAGCACCAGGGGTCAGGCCGGTGACCGAGGTCGCCTTCCAGAATGAGCCGAAGAGCGCGGCCATGACGAAGGCGGTGAGGGCGACGTAGCGCAGCGAGAAGCGGTCGCGGGACGACAGGCGCAGGTCGGGCTGGACGGGGCGAGCCCCGGCGGCGCGGGCGGCCATGCGGTCCTGATGCGCCTGCCAGACGGCAAGCGAGGCGGGGTCCTTTGTGCCGATGACCTGGGTGTCGGTCAGGGCGGCAATGGGACGACCCGGCATGGTGGCGTCCAGCCGGTCAAGCGCGTCGAGGGCGGTGGGTTTGCGGAAGCGTTTGACGCCGACGGCAAGGAGGATCAGGGCGAAGATCCCGACCACCGCGCCTGCGGCCTGGGCATAATGCAGGGGGCCAAGGTCCTGCAGCCCGAAGGCCAGGGCGGCCAAGGTAACAAGCGCCAACGACCAGAGCGGCCAGAAGGCGCGGGCAAGACGTTCGGCCCAGAGCCCGGCCAGCGTCAGCCGCACGGGCCGGACGAGCGATTTCAGCGGGACTTGGGGCTTTGATCCGGTCATGTCACCTGCCTGCGACCGGACGGAGTGTCACAGCCATGACGGGATGGTATCTCGGTTGAGGATTTCGTCAAAGCTTGGACGCGCCCGGATGACAGCGAAGTGATCCCCGTGGACCAGCACCTCGGGGATGAGGGGCCGGGTGTTGTATTCCGACGCCATGACCGCGCCGTATGCCCCGGCGCTACGGAAGGCCACAAGGTCGCCTTCGGCCACCAGCGGCAGGTCGCGGCCCTTGGCGAAGGTGTCGCCGGTTTCGCAGACCGGGCCGACCACGTCGAATTCCTGCGTCGGGGTGGCGACGGGAGGTTCCGCGACCGGAATGATGTCGTGATGCGCGCCATACATCGAGGGTCGGACAAGGTCGTTCATCGCGGCGTCGAGGATCATGAAGTCGCGGCCTTCGCCGTTCTTCACGTAGATGACTTTCGACACGAGGATGCCCGCGTTGCCGGAGATCAGGCGCCCGGGTTCGATCTCGATCTCGCAGCCAAGATCGCCGACGGTGCGCTTGATCAGCGCGCCATAGTCGGTGGGCAGCGGCGGGGCGGAGTTGGAGCGTTCGTAGGGAATGCCGAGGCCACCGCCGAGGTCGAGGCGGGTGATGGTGTGGCCTTCCGACCGCAGGCGGCGGGTCAGGTCGGCGACCTTGAGATAGGCCTGTTCGAAGGGTTCAAGTTCGGTCAGCTGGCTGCCGATGTGGACGTCGATGCCGATGACCTGCAGGCCCGGCAGACGGGCGGCTTCGGCGTAGACCTCGGAGGCGCGGGCGATGGGGATGCCGAACTTGTTTTCCTTCTTGCCGGTCGCGATCTTTTCATGCGTGCGGGCGTCCACATCCGGGTTGACGCGGATGGTGATGGGCGCGGTCACACCAAGGCTGACCGCCACTTCGGACAGCGCCCGCATTTCGGGTTCCGATTCCACGTTGAACTGCCGGATGCCACCGGTCAGGGCGAGGCGCATCTCGTCGCGGGTCTTGCCAACGCCGGAAAAGACGATGCGGTCGCCCGGGACGCCCGCCGCCTTGGCCCGGAGATACTCACCGCCCGAGACCACATCCATCCCCGCGCCGAGGTTGCCGAGGGTCTTGAGGACCGCGACATTGGACAGAGACTTGATGGCGAAGCAGACAAGGTGCGGCAGTGGGCTGAGTGCTTCGGCGAAAAGCTGGTAGTGCCGCGTCAGCGTGGCCGTTGAATAGACGTAGAACGGGGTGCCCACGGCCTCGGCAATGTCGGGGATGGCCACGTCTTCGGCATGCAAGGTGCCGTTGTGGTACAGGAAATGGTCCATGCGTCACCCCCATCTGACCGTGTCGTCATAGCCGGGCAGGCCACGGGTGCAAAGGGCGAAATCCGCCGGATTTCGGGCCTGCAGGGATGGCAGTGACGCTGAAGGAGGTGGCGGAACGGGCCGGGGTCTCGCGATCCGCGGTGTCGCGCACCTTTACCGACGGCGCATCGGTGTCGGCCCGAACGCGCGCCAAGGTGGAAGAGGCGGCACAGGCCTTGGGTTATGCCCCCAACGCTTTGGCCTCCAGCCTGACGACGGGGCGGACCAAGCTGATCGGTCTGGTCGTGAACAACTTTCACAACCCGCTGATCCTGGAAGTTTTCGACTTATTCACCAAGGAGTTGCAGAACCGGGGGCTGCGACCCCTGCTGGTGAACCTGAGCGACGCCACCGATCCGGCCGCAACGGTGCGGATGCTGCGCCAGTATTCGGTGGATGGGGTGATCGTGGCATCGTCTACCTTGCCGTCAAGCTTTGCCGAAAGCTTCAAGGGCGCAGGGTTGCCGGTGGTGCATGCCTTTGGGCGGGCGTCGGCGACGCCGGATGTGCACGTGGTGGGCATCGACAACGTGGCCTGCGGGCGGATGGCGGCAGAGGCCCTGATCCAGCGCGGCTATGGCCGGGTGGCGTTTCTGGGCGGGCCGCGCGGGGCGACCTCGACCCAGGACCGCGCAGCGGGGTTTCTGGGCACGCTGGCCGGGCATCCACGGATCAGCGTCAGCGTGAGCTACGCCGATGACTATACCTTCGATGCCGGTCGGGAGAGGATGCAGCGCCTGTTGGAGGGCGACCGGGCCGAGGCCTATTTCTGTGGCGATGACCTGCTTGCGGTCGGCGCGTTAAGCGCGATCCGGGAGGCGGGGCTGTCCGTGCCGCGCGACATCGGGCTGATCGGGTTGAACGACATGGAGATGGCGCGCTGGCAGGTCATCGGGCTGACGACGATCCGGCAGCCTGTGGGCGAGATTATCGCAGCAGCCGTCGCGCTGGTGGTGGCAACCATCGAAGCGCCGGACCTGCCACCCGAGGTCCGGCTCTTTCCCTGCAGCGTGATCGAGCGGGCGACCCTGCGTTAGGGTCAGGACTCACTACCTACACGCCGTCGATTAAGGGGCACCCGGACCGATCAGGTGACTGTCCAGTGGACAGTCACCCGGTCCGTTGGCTGGAGGCGCGAGCCGTAAGCCAAGCGGCGTGGTGCAAGACGGAACGCAGGATAATCGGGGCGCGACTGCCTGGGCTGGCGCGGAAACGCGCCTGCCCAGGGCAGGCAGGCGCGGCCCGACTTGTCGACGGACAAATCGGGCAAGGCGGAACAGTTTCGCTAGCGGAACATCGGCGGACGGGCGTCGACCCAGGCTCCTTGGGCCTTGGCCGAGGCGACGGCGGCGTGGACGGCGGCCATGGAGCGCAGACCCGCTGGCGCCCGTGGCAGGCCGTCGCGGACCTCGCCCCGGATCGCGTCGGCAAGGTCGCAGTAGATGTTGGCCACGGCCATCGGGAAGCCTTCGGGGTGCGCGATTGCAACGCGGCTCAGGCGCTTTGCCTCGTCCGAGAGGCCAGCCTCACCCTTTTCCATGATCTGCGTCCGTCCGCCGACAGGGGTGTAGATCAGCTGGTTCGGCTGTTCGGACGCCCAGCGCAGGCCGCCGGTTTCGCCGAAGACCTGGATGTCGAACCCATGCTGCCGCCCGATGGCGACCGACGAGGTCCAGAGCCTGCCGACCGTGCCGCGCGCGGTGCGGAAGTTGACCATCGCGTCGTCTTCCAGTTCGCGGGACGGGATCGTCGAGGCGAAGTCTGCGGAGAGGGTCGTGACCTCGTCGTCACAGATGAAGCTGGCCATGTGCAGCGCGTGAATGCCGCAGTCGGCAAACTGGCCGGAAACGCCGGCCATCGCCGGGTCATAGCGCCAGCGGACGCGCGGGTTGTCGGCGTCGGTCGCGTCGCCGTGGTGGCCGTGGCTGAAGCTGGTGACGACCAGCCGGACGCGGCCGATCTCGCCCGCCCGCACCATCGCACGGGCCTGACGGATCATCGGATAGGCAGAATAGCAGTAGTTCACCGCGCAGATCCGACCGGTCTTTTCGGCGATGCGGACGATTTCCTCGCCCTCTTCGACTGTCACCGTCATCGGCTTTTCGCACAGGACGTGGAAACCGGCTTCAAGGAAGGCCTTGGTGATTTCGAAATGGGTCGAGTTCGGGGTCGCCACGGTCACAAGGTCCACGCGGTCGGGACGGTTGCGTTCGCCTGCCAGCATTTCCGTCCAGTCGCCATAGGCGCGGTCGGCGGCCACCCCCAGACGCATGGCATATTCGCGCCCGACGTCGGGCCGGTGGTCCAGTGCGGCGGCCGCAAGCGTGAAACGCCCGTCAGCCAACGCGCCGATGCGGTGGGCCGGGCCGATCTGGCTGCCTTCGCCGCCGCCGATCATGCCCCAGTTCAGTTTTGCCATGTCGGTCCGCCTCAAAAGCCAATGGAGGAAAGATAGTCGCGGTTCTTGCGCGCGTCGTCGATCGGGCTGACGTCCAGCGTCGGGTCGCAGTCCTGTTCGACCGTGCACCAGCCGGTGAACCCTGCGTCCAGAAGGATCTGGCGGACGGCAGGGAAATCGACGTCCCCCTGTCCAAGGTTGCAGAAGATCCCTTGCCCGCAGGCGTCGTAGAACCCGGTGCTTTTCGCGATGGCATCGGCCTTCACGGCGGGGTCTATGTCCTTGAAGTGCATGTAGGAAATCCGGTCGATGTGGCGGCGCATGAAGGCCACGGGGTCGAACCCGGCATAGGAATGGTGGCCGGTGTCGAAGCAGATCTTGAGGATGCTGTCGTCAACCTCGTCCAGAAGCCGTTCCAGTTCCGGTTCAAAGTCGATGAAGCCGGCGGCATGGGCGTGGATGGAAACGGTGAGGCCGAACTCCTCGGTCCCAAGGCGGGCGACCGTGGCGATACGGTCGCGGAAGGCGGCCCATTCGGCGGGGTCCATCTGTTCGGCGGCATCGGCCCGGCCGGCAGTGGGCGCGCGACGGGGAGAGATGGAATCGATCAGCACCAGATGCTGCGCGCCATGCGCCGTCAGCGCCCGGCAGGTGCGCCAGGCGGCGTCGCGGACATCGTCCCAGGCGGCGGGGTCGTGGAACGGGCGGAAGACGACGCCACCGATCAGATCGAGGCCGTTTTCCTCCAGCGCGTCGAACAGGGTGGCGGGGTCTTCGGGCATGAAGCCGATGGGGCCAAGTTCGATCCCGGTATAGCCTGCGGCGGCGCAGTCTTTCAGGACCTGCCGCCAGGGCGGATTGCGCGGGTCGCCTGCAAATTCGACGCCCCATGAGCAGGGTGCATTGCCGATGCGGATGGTCATTTGGTCCTCATGTCTGGGGAACGGCGAGCCATTGCCCGCTTTCTGACGACTGGAAGGTGGTGTCGACAAGCTGCGACACGGCCAGCCCGTCGCGGAAGGTGGGCCAGACGGGCTGGCCGGTTTCGATGGCCTTAAGGAAATCGCGGGCTTCGATGATGATCTGGTCCTGGTAGCCGGTGCCATGGCCGGGGCCCTGGCAGAAGGCGAAGAAGTCGGGATGCGCGGGGCCGGTCAGGATGCGGGTGAAGCCGCGCGTCGCCTCGGGCCCCTCGGCTTGGTAGAGGTGGACCGCGTTCTGATCTTCCTGGTCAAAGCGGATCGAGCCTTTCGTGCCATGGATTTCATAGGCATAGCCCATCTTGCGGCCCGTCGCGGTGCGGCTGATGTAGAGGTGGCCCATCACGCCGGACTGAAACCGCAACATCAGCTGAGCGTGGTCGTCGTTGGTGACCGGGACAGGGCCAGAAGGGCCGAGGCGGGTGGCGTGGACGGTTTCGATACGGGCAGACAGCTCGGCCACCGGGCCCATCAGCGCCAGCATGCAGTTGATCGGGTGCGGGGCGAGGTCGCCCATGCAGCCGTTCGCCCGGTCGCGGGTGCGCCAGTTGGCGGGAAGGGACGGGTCGGCGAGGAAATCCTCGGTATGCTCGCCGCGGAACCACGTGACGTCGCCGATCGCGCGGTCGGCAAGAAGCTGGCGGACGAACTGGGTCGCGGGCGTGCGGACGTAGTTGAAGCCGATCATGTTCGGCAGGCCGGATGCCTTGGCCGCTGCAACCATGGCGCGGGCGTCTTCCAGCGAGGCGCCAAGCGGCTTTTCGCAGAAGACCGGCTTTCCGGCGGCAAAGACAGCCTCGGCAATCGCGCGATGGGTGGATTGCGGTGAGGCAATGACCACGGCCTGCACTTTGGGGTCGGCGACAAGGTCCTGCCAGTCGTTTGCCGCGCGGGCGAAGCCGTAGGCCTTGGCGTAGGCTTCGGCCGAGGCTTTCGACGTCGCTGCGATCACCTCCAGCCGGGGCCGGAGGGTGGTGTTGAAAACCGCGCCGACAGCCGCATAGGCGACAGCATGCGCCTTGCCCATGTAGCCGCCGCCGACCAGTCCGATCCCGATTTCTGTCATGTCATCGCCCCGTGCGGTCAGTGTTGCAACCGGTTGCAAAAGTTGTATCGTGACGTTCAAAGGCGCGCAAGTCCCCCTTTAGGGCTGCGGGTTGCGGCGGAGAGCATGATGGCAGACCTGGAGAGGCTTAAAGAGCGAAACTTTCTGGTCATTGGCCGGGCGGGGATGGATCTCTACGCCGACCCTCCCGGCACCCGGATGGAGGAAGCCAGCCGTTTTGTCGCCCATCTGGGCGGATCTTCGGCCAATATCGCCGTGGCACTGGTTCGGCAGGGGTGTCAGGCGTCCCTGCTGACCCGGGTATCGGATGATGCGGTCGGGCGGTTCTGCCTGACCCAGCTGGATGCTTACGGCGTGGACCGAACCCTGGTCCGCGCCGAGGGTGGCGAGGCACGAAACTCGCTGGCGGTGGTGGAAACGCGGATCGAGAATTGCCAGTCGGTGATCTACCGCAACGGGGCGGCGGACTTCCAGATGTCGGAGCAGGATGTCGAGGCGGTTGATTACACGGGCTTTTCGGCGCTGGTGACGACGGGGACAGTGCTGGCCGCCGAACCCTCGCGCAGTGCGGCGTTCCGCGCCTTTGACCTTGCCCGCGCCGCCGGGCTGCCGCTGATCTTCGATGTCGACTATCGGCCCTATTCCTGGCCATCGGCCGAAGTGGCCGCCGAGACCTATTCCCGCGCTGCAGCGTTGTGCGATGTGATCGTCGGCAACGATGTCGAGTTCGGCTTCATGGCCGGGCATCCCGAACGAGGACTGGAGAAGGCGCGAAGCCTGCTCCGGGACGGGGCGCAGATCGTCATCTACAAGATGGGCGAAAAGGGTGCGATCACCCTGACCGGCGAGGGCGAGATTGCCACCGGCATCTACCCGACCGAGGCCCTGAAACCGACCGGCGCGGGCGACAGTTTTCTGGGGGCATTCCTTGCGGCTTTGGCAGCGGGGCGTCCGCTTCGGACGGCTGTCTTGCGCGGGTCTGCTGCCGCCGCGATGGTCGTGGCCCGGGTCGGCTGTGCCCCGGCGATGCCCGATGTGTCCGAGCTTGACGACTTCCTTGCCACCCACCCCGGCCCGTCCGCATAAAGGGACCATCCATGCACATCGCCCCCCATGACAACCAGAACCGCGCCATCGTCGATATGGCCGATGCGCTGGTGCCGCTGGTCTATTTCAACATCGTCCGGCTGAAGGCTGGCGAGGTCTTCGACTACCGCACCCCGGGCTACGAGACCTGCGTGGTCCCGGCAACGGGGACGGTCACGGTGGAATCGGCGGGCGAAACCTATGCAGGGATCGGCAACCGGAGCGTCGATGTCTGGGACGGCGAGCCGGAGGGGGTCTATGTGCCCTCGGGCACCGGCGCGCGGATCACGGCGCTGACCGACACCGAGGTGTTCGTCGCGGGGGCGCAGTTCGATCAGGTGCTGAAACCCTTTGCGGTGCGCAGCGGTGATCTGGACGTGGTGCAATACGGATCGGACGACACCAAGACGCACCGGAAGATCAAGCATATTCTTGGCACCAAGTATCATGACCGGGTCGGGCGGCTGCTGGTCAGCGAGCTGTTCACCGTCGGAGCGGGGGGTTGGTCGGGGTTTCCGTCTCACAAGCATGACACGGACCGGCTTCCGGACGAGACGCGGCATGACGAATGCTACAATTTCCGGTTCCGGCCCGACTATGGGTCCGGCCTGCAGATGCTGCAGCGGATGGATAACGAACCGGGTGACGCCTATCACATCATGAACCGCTCCACCGTGCTGATCGACAAGGGCTATCACCCGTGCTGCGCGCTGCCGGGGTACGAGATGTATTACTTCACCATCCTTGGCGGCCAGTCGCAGCGCAGCCTGAAGCAGCATTTCCAGCCGACGCATGCGGCGCAAGTGCAGACGATTCCCGGGATTCTGGACATGGTGGCCAAGTTCAAATGACGCTTGTGACGCTGGCAGAGGTGCTGGGGCCGGCGCTGCGCGAGGGCTATGCGGTGCCGGGGCTGGTGTGCCTTGGCTGGGAAGATGCGCGGGCTTATGTGCGGGCAGCCGAGGCGGAGCGCGCGCCTGTGATCCTGCAGGCCGGGCCGGGGGCGCGGGCGCATATGCCGGTTGCGGTCTGGGGGGCGATGTTCCGGGCCTTGGGGGAGGCTGCGTCGGTGCCGGTGGTGGCGCATCTGGATCATGGGCTGTCGGTCGAGGACGCCCAAGCGGCGATCGGGGCGGGGTTCACGTCGGTGATGATCGACGGGTCGGCCCTGCCCCTGGCGCAGAACATCGACCTGACGGCCAAGGTCGTGGCTTTGGCTCATGCGGCGGGGGTGTCCTGTGTCGTCGGCTATGCGGGGGGCAAGGCGTCCAGCGGGACCGACCCGGAGGAGGCCGCGCGGTTTGCCGAGCTTACGGGGGTCGATGCGCTTGCGGTGTCGGTTGGAAATGTCCACCTGCAGGAAGGCGCAGGGGCGGGGCTGGACCTGGGACTGCTGCGGCGGATCGAGGCGGTGACGGAGGTGCCGCTGGTGATCCATGGCGGATCGGGTGTGCCGCTGGCGCAAAGGGCCGCGCTGTCGGCGGGGTCGCGGATTGCCAAGTTCAACATCGGGACCGAGCTGCGGATGGCCTTTGGCGCTGCGCTGCGCGAGACGCTGGCGCGAGACCCGGCGCGGTTCGACCGGATTGCCATCCTGCGGGATACCGAGGAGCCGGTGATGCAGGCCGCCCGCGCGGTGTTCCGGGGGCTGGGCGCGTCGGGCCGGGTGTAGCGCTGGCGAGAGGTCCCGCCAGCGCCGGTCGTCAGGTGCGGGTCACTTGCCCCAGATCGCGGCATAAGCCTCGCGGTAGCCGTTGTTCGGGTCGAAAGCGTTGCCTTCGGTGGTGGCAAGACCCGCTTCGGTCACCAGCGCGGGTGCGGTGATGTAACCCGAGCACGCCTCGCCCTGGACAGCGCGGTTCAGTTCGTCGACCAGCTGCCAGCCCTGCAGGTTCAGCGGTTCGGCCACAGTGACGGACTGATACTGGCCAGTGCGGATGCGCTGGAAAGCGGCTTCCGAGCCGTCCCCTGCCGACCCGGCTTTGGGTGCGCCCTTGCCGTCGATCCCGGCAGCGGCCAAGGACGGACCCATGAAGTCGAAGTAGAGGTCGTTGATCGCGAGCGAGTGGGTCCAGCTTGCACCGTACTTCTGCAGAAGCGTGGTGGTCAGCGGGCCCATGCGGGTCGAGGTTTCGGCGATGGGCGTGTCGACGTATTCCAAGACGGTGCCACCGGCAGCCTCGATGGCGGCCTTCATGCGGTCGGCCTTGTCGATGGCGATCTGATAGGTCGAGTCGGTGAAGATCACCACGCCGGGCTTGCCACCCGCGTCATCCAGCGCCCATTTCGCCGCGACGTCCGACACCTGCATCGCATCGGTCGAGACGTTCGCGAAAATACCGCCCGGCGCGTCGCAGCCGATCTTCGGGCCCGAGTGCCACGAGACCATCGGGATCTTGGCGGCGGTCACGCCCTCCAGCGCTGCCTGCTGTTCGGCGGCGTCGAAGCCGTTGATGACGATCCCGTCGGGGTTCAGCGCCAGCGCCTGACCCACGGCGGCCGACCGGCTTTGCACCGAGCCTGCACCATCCAGCACCTTGACCGTCCAGCCGATCTTGGCGGCGGCTTCCTCGATCCCGGTGGTCACGCCCAGGATGCCGCCGTTCTTCAGGTCGGCGGCGAGGACGACGATGGTTTTCCCCTCAGCCGCCTTGGGGCCGGTGGTCGGGCCGTCGAAGGCGTCTTGCGCGAAGGCGCCGAAGCCGGTGAAGGCAAGTGCCGTTCCGGCGAGAAGTGTTTGAAGCAGGGTCCGTTTCAGCATGGTGGTTTCCTCCCTAAGATGCTGTTGTTATTTCGATTTCGCGCCCTTCTTGCGCTGGGCATATCCGGCGATGCCGATGGCGATGAGAAGCGTAGTGCCGTTGAACAGGGGCTCGACCCAGAACGATCCGCCGAACTGCTGGATGCCCGAGATGCCGACCGCAAGGATCATCACGCCGACAATGGTGCCCCAGACGTTGACGCGCCCCGGCTTGATGGTGGTCGATCCAAGGAACGCTCCGACCAGCGCAGGGAGCAGGAATTCGAGGCCGACCGAGGCCTGACCGATGCGGAGTTTCGAGGCGAGAAGGACTCCGGCGAGGGCGGTCAAAGCGCCGGAGGTCACGAAGGCTCCGATCACGAACTTTCGGGTCGGGATGCCGTTCAACTCGGCTGCGCGCTGGTTCGCGCCGATCGCATAGAGGTAACGGCCGATGGGCGTGTAATCGAGGATGACCCAGAGGATCAAGGTGATCGCAAGGACATAGAAGGCGGTGATCGGCAGGCCGAAGACGAAGGTGCCGTTGATCGCGAGGAAGGCGTCAGGCAGCGTGCCGACCATCTGCCGCCCGCCCGTGTGCCACAGCGCAAGGGCATAAAGCACGGTGCCGGTGCCAAGCGTGGCGATGAAGCTGTCGATGCGGGCGACTTCGACCAGAAGGCCGTTGAGCGCGCCGGTTATGATGCCAAGCACCAGCACGATGGCAACGGCAACGGGCCAAGGGATGCCGTACATGGTCTGCAGCGAGATGGCGAGGATGTGCCACAACACGATGCCGTAGCCCACGGTCAGGTCGATCCGGCCTGCGACCATCGGGATCATCGCGGCCAGCGACAGAAGCGCGATGATCGCCTTGTCGGACAGGATCGAGCGCAGGTTCAGCAGCGTCGGGAAGGTGTTCGGCAGAAGGACCGAGAAGAACAGGATCAGCCCGAACATCAGGATCACGAGGCCATAGGTCGGGGCCAGACGCACCAGCTTTTGCGGCGTAGAGAGGCCGCGAAGTTCGTCCTTGGTGGGCTCGACAGCGTTGGATTCGATACCGGGCATCTTGGTCCTCAGGCGGCTTCACCGGCCGATGCGGCCTGGATCAGGGATTCGGTGGAAAGTTCGACGCCGGTCAGTTCGGCGACGGGCAGGCCCCGGCTGAACACGATGGCGCGGTGGCAAATATTGGCGATTTCCTCGAAGTCGGTGGAGACGACGAGGACGCCCATTCCGCTGGCGAGGGCTTGATATAACAGATGGTAGATCTCGGCCTTGGCGCCGACATCGACACCTGCGGTCGGATCTTCAGTCACCAGAAGACGGCGGCCCGAGTCGAGCCAGCGACCGACGACGACCTTCTGCTGGTTGCCCCCCGACAGCGCCTCGATGGCAAGCGTCGGGTCATTGGGCGACAGGCCGACGCGGCTGCCGATGGCGCGGGACAGGCCTTCTTCGTGCCGCGCGGACATAAGGGACAAAAGACCGCGTCCCGTGGCGGAAGGATTGAGGAAGGCGTTCTCGCGGATTGCCATTCCAGGGGCCACGCTTTCGCCGACGCGGTCGCGGGCGACAAGCCCGATCCGCGAGCGCATTGCGGTCTGGGAGGTGCGAAGGTCCGGGGCCAGACCGTCCAGCTTGATCGTGCCCGAATGCGGCAAGACGCCAAAGAGGGCGCGACCGATGTCTTCATGCCCTGCCCCGCGCAGGCCCGCGAGGCCCAGAAGCTCTCCGCGCCTGATCTGGAAGCTGACCGGGCCGACGGCGGGGGTTTTCAGGTGATCGACCGTCAGGATCGCCGGACCGTCCTGCACCGGGGGGCGGGCAATCTCGCGCGCCTTGCGGCCAACGATGAGCGAGACAAGTTCCTCGGGCGTGGTGTGTTCGACGGGGCGCATTCCGACCATCTGGCCGTCGCGCAGCACGGCAACGCGGTCGGCGATACGGAAGATCTCATCCAGTCGGTGGCTGACGTAGATCATGCCGACGCCCTTTGCTTTCAGCGGGCGCAGGGCGCTGAAAAGCCGTTCGACCTCATCCGCCGGAAGGCTGGCGGTAGGTTCGTCGAGGACCAGGAAATCGCAGTCGGCGGCAAGGGCACGGGCGATGGCGACAAGGGATTTCTGGGTGCGGGTCAGGCTGGCGACCCGAGCGGTGGCGGGAAATTCGGCCTTGACCAGCTTCAGCGCCTCGTCCGCGCGGGCTTCGGTGGCGGTCCAGTCGATGCGGCGGCCGCGGCGGACATAGCCAAGTGCCAGGGCGATGTTCTCGGCAACGCTCATCCATTCGATCAGGCCGAGATCCTGGTGGATGAAAGCGACCTTCTGGCCACCAGAGCGACCAGCCTCATGCGCATAGGGGGTGCCGTCGATCAGCACGCCGCCTTCGTCGGGGCGGTGGATGCCGCCGAGGACCTTGATCAGCGTGGACTTGCCCGCGCCGTTTTCACCCAGCAGCGCCACGATCTCGCCCCGTGCGACCTTCAGCGACACGCCTTTCAGCGCCTTCGTCCCACCAAAGGACTTGACGATGCGGTCGAAGAACAGGCCGTCGGACGACGGTTGCATGGGCAGGCTCCTCCCTTCCCGGCAGGCACGCTGATCTTGCGTCAGGTTTACCGGTAACGTAGCTTAGGGTGGTCGCGGACCCCGGTTCTGTCAAGCGGAAAGTTATCGATAACATCATGTGGCGAGGGTGACAGGGTGAAGGCCAATCTGGAGGACATCGCGAAGGCTGCTGGGGTGTCGAAGATGACCGTCAGCCGGGTGTTGCGCGGTGGCACAGGCTTTTCGGATGACACACGGGACCGGGTGGTCAAGGTCGCGGAAAGACTGGGATATGTGCCGAACAAGCTGGCCGCGGCCTTCGGGTCCTATCAGGCCAGCACGCTGGTCGGCATGTGCGTGCCGCGGCTGACCTCGGGCCTCTTTGCGCATGTGCTGGACGGGGTGGACAGGGCGCTCAGCCGACTGGGATACCAGCTGATGATCGGGGCCAACAACCACTCGACCGAAGAAGAGGAAGCCTGGGTCCGGCAGATCGCAAGCTGGCGACCGGCGGGGCTGATTCTGTCAGGGCGGAACCATACGCCCGCAACGGTGGACCTGCTTCGTCAGGTTGCGGCCCCGGTGGTGGAGATCTGGGAGCTGACGACCAGCCCGATCGACATGTCGGTTGGGTTTTCGCACTACGACTGCGGGGCCGAGATGGGGCAGTTCCTGCTGCGCCGCGGGCGGCGGCGGGCGGGGTATGTGGGCGCGCTGGCGCGGGCCGACGTGATGGGACAGGCACGGCTGGAGGGGTTCAAGGCTGTGCTGGCGCAGGCCGGGCATCCGCTGGTGGATCAGGAAGTGCTGATGGACATGCCGGGGTTCTACGCGGGCTATTACGGGCTGGAGACGCTGCTGGCGCGAGGTTCGGACCCGGACGTGGTCTATTTCCACAACGACGAAATGGCGGTCGGTGGTCTGGCCTATGCGCAGGCAAAGGCCATCCGGGTGCCGGAAGATCTGGGGATCGCGGGTTGGGGCGGGATGGAGGCGGCGTCGATCCTGCCAAAGCGGCTGACGACGACGGTGGTGCCGACAACGGCCATCGGCAAGGCCGCCGCCGAGGCGCTGGTCGCGCGGTTGAAGGGCGAGCCGGGGCAGGAAGTGACCGTCGTGCCCACCCGGCTGGTGCCTGGGGAGACGGGTTAGTGTGCCCAGGGGCCGTGCGGCTGGTCGAGGCCGTCAAGCCGCTGGAACCCGTGCAGGCCGAAGAAATCGCGCTGGCCCTGGATCATGTTCGCGGTCCCGCGCGCGGTGCGCATCAGGTCGAACCACGCGAGGCCCGAGGACAGGGCGGGCAGGCCAAGACCGCTCAGCGCACCGGCGGCCACAACGCGGCGCAAGGCGGGGACGGAGCGGCGCAGGTGGGCGGCGAAGAACGGGGCAAGCATCAGGTTGCGGGCGGGGTCTTCGGCCAGCGCGGTTGCCATGTCGTTCAGCATGGCCGAGCGGATGATGCAGCCCGCGCGCCAGACCCGGGCGATTGCGGGCATGTCCAGCGCCCAGCCGAAGTCCTTGGCGGCGGCGGTCATCATCGCGAAGCCCTGCGCGTAGCACAGGATCTTCCCGGCGATCAGCGCATGTTCCAAGTCTTCCAGCGAGACCTCGGCGCGTTGCGGGGCGGGTCCGTAAAGCGCCTCTCCTTCCGCGCGTTCGCCGCGCCGGGAGGAAACGTTGCGGGCCATGACCGCGGCCTCGATCACCGGGATCGGGGCGGCGAGGTTCTGCGCCTCGATCGCGGTCCAGCGACCGGTGCCCTTTTGCCCGGCGGCATCGACGATCATGTCGAGAAGCGGGCCGCCCTTGACCGGGTCGGTGGCGGCGGCAACGGCGGCGGAGATCTCGACGAGGTAGGAGCGCAGCGTGCCCTCGTTCCAGCGCGCGAAGACCGGAGCGATTTTGGGCGCGGACATGCCAAGGCTGTCGCGCATCACGCCGTAGGTTTCGGCGATCATCTGCATGTCGGCGTATTCGATCCCGTTGTGGACGGCCTTGACGAAATGGCCCGCACCAGCCTCGCCCATGTGGTCGGCGCAGGGGGTGCCGTCTTCGGCCCGGGCGGCAATGGCGTGGAAGACGGGGGCCATGCGCGCCCAGTCTTGCGCTGTGCCCCCGGCCATGATCGCGGGGCCGTGGCGGGCGCCCTCCTCGCCACCGGAAACGCCGATTCCCATGAAGCGGAACGGCAGGCCCTGCGCCGAGCGGCGGTTGGTGTCGTGGAAGTTGGCGTTGCCAGCGTCGATCACAAGGTCGTCGGCGTCCAGAATCGGCGAAAGGGCGGCGAGCATGTCATCGACAGCCGGGCCTGCGGGGACCATCAGGATGATGGCGCGCGGCGCGGCGATTGCGGCGACGAGGTCGGCAAGCGTTTCGGCTGGCGTGATCTGCGCGGCGAGGTCACCGGCACCCGCCTTGAAGGCGTGGATCACGCTGGTCGTCCGGTTCCAGACGGCAATCGGAAAGCCCTTCTCGGCGATGTTGAGCGCGAGGGCCGCGCCCATGGTGCCAAGGCCGATCAGGCCGACATTCGCTTTCATGGCCATTGGTCGCCTTTGCGGTTGAGGATCACGGAATAGAGGCTTGTCGTCGCGGTGATGAAAAGCCGGTGCTTGGCGCGGCCGCCAAAGCAGATGTTGGAGACTACTTCGGGAACGAGGATCTTGCCCATCAGGTTCCCCTCGGGAGAGATGCAGTGCACCCCGTCGCCCGCCGAGGACCAGAGGTTGCCGTCGCTGTCGACGCGGATGCCATCGGCGCAGCCTTTGTCGACGGTGTGGAAAATGCGCCCGTTCACCGGCCTGCCGCCCGCCATGTCGAAGACCTTGATGTGCTGCGGGTCGCTGCTGAACATCCGCCCGGTGTCGGCAACGTAGAGACGGCTTTCATCCGGGCTGAACGCCAGGCCGTTCGGGCAAGCCATGTCGGTGATGACGGCCTCGATCCGGCCCGAAGGGTCGACGCGGTAGACCTGGCAGGGAAGTTCCTGTGGGGATTTGAAGCCTTCGTAGTCCGTGCCGATGCCGTAATGCGGATCGGTGAACCAGATCGCGCCGTCACGGGCGACGATCACGTCGTTCGGGCTGTTCAGCGGCTTGCCGTCAAAGCTGTCGGCGATGGTCGTGATCGTCCCGTCCCATTCGGTGCGGGTGACGCGGCGGGTGCCGTGTTCGCAGCTGATCAGGCGGCCCTGCCGGTCACGGGTATGGCCGTTTGTGTAGTTTGACGGCTGGCGGAAGGTGGTCAGCCCGTCTTCAGTCCAGCGCAGGATGCGGTTGTTCGGGATGTCCGAGAAGAGAAGGCTGCCATGGTCGCCGAACCAGACCGGACCTTCCACCCAGTCGAACCCGGTGGCCAGCCGCTTGACGGGGGCATTGCCCATAACGAACGCACCAAAGGCCGGGTCGTGGATTTCGAAAAAGGACATCGGGGGTCTCCTTGCAGGCAGTTTTCGGCGACCGCGCGCGCGCGGTCAAACCGAAACGCGGTCAATCGGCGAACACGATCTGCGCTTTCATCGCCTGGGTCCGGTCCGAAGCGAGGCGGAAGGCGTCCTCGGCCAGCGCCAGCGGAACGGTGTGGGTGATGAGCGGGCGGACGTCGATCAGGCCTTTCTGCATCAGACCGACGCCGGTGGCAAACTCGGGGTGGAACCGGAACGAACCGCGCAAGTCGAGTTCCTTGGCGGTGATGGCCATCATCGGCAGGGACATGTCGCCTCCAAGGCCAAGCTGCAGGATCACTCCGCGCGGGCGCAGGGCGGCGATGCCCCCGGCAAGCGCTGCTGCAACGCCGGTGCATTCGTAGAGGACGTCGAAATGGCCCTTGTCCGCGCTGTAGGTGGACAAAGCGTCGGGGTCCGTTCCGGTGTTGATCACGCGGTCGGCCCCGACTTTGGCGGCCAGCGACAGGGTGAAGTCGGAGAGGTCGGTCGCGACGATCTCGGCAGCGCCGGCGCGGCGGGCGGCGAGAATGGCGAGGGTGCCGATGGGTCCGCAGCCAGTGACGAGGACGCGCTTGCCCAGCATGTCTCCTGCCCTGCGGGTGGCGTGGAGAGTGACGGCGAGCGGTTCGGCCATTGCGGCCTCTCCCGGGGTCAGGCCGGTGGCGTCGACGCATTGGCTGGCATCGGCGATCAGGATTTCGCGGAAGGCGCCCTGGATATGCGGGAAGGGCATGGCGCTGCCGTAAAAGCGCATGTTGAGGCACTGGTTGGCCAAGCCTTCGAGGCAGAACTTGCAGGTCCCGCAGGGGCGGGATGGCGATACGGCGACGAGCTGGCCTTTGGCGAAGGTGGTGTCGCCCGCGTCCTCGACATAGGCCGAGACTTCGTGGCCGAGGATCATCGGTTCCTTGAGGCGGACGGCCCCAAAGCCACCGTGGTTGAAGTAGTGCAGGTCGGACCCGCAGACCCCGCCGGTGGCGAGGCGCAGACGGACCTGACCGGGAAGAAGCGCGTCCTCGGGCCGGTCCTCGATCCGCAGGTCGCGGGCGGCATGGATGACGATAGCCTTCACATCGGCACCGGGGTGATCAGGGGTTGGCCGGCGAAATGCGCTGTCAGGTTGTCGCGCATCAGTTTGCCCATGGCCTTGCGGGTCTCGATGGTGCCCGAGCCGTGGTGGGGCTGGAGCAGGATGTTGGGTGCAGTCAGGAAGCGCGGATTGAGGTTCGGCTCGCCTTCGAAAACGTCCAGCGCGGCCCCGGCGATCTGTCCCCCTTCCAGCGCTTCCAGAAGCGCGGTTTCGTCCACGTTGGCGGCACGGCTGATGTTGATCAGCGTGCCCTCCGGGCCAAGGGCCTGCAGCACGCGGGCGTTGACGATGTGGCGGGTCTCGGGGGTCGCGGCGAGGGCGATGAACAGGTGGTCCGACCGTTCGGCAAGCGCAACGGCGTCGGGAATGTACGTCCAGCCTTCGGCGCCCGGTTTGGGGCTGCGGGCGGAATAGGCGATGTCCATGCCGAAGCCCTGCAAGCGCCGCCCGATCGCAGCCCCGATGCGGCCGAGGCCGAGAATGCCCGCCCGCGTGCCCGACACCTTGCGGGTCAGCGGGGGAACCCCCTTGGACGCCCAGTCGCCAGAGCGGACCCAGGCTTCTGCCGGACCGACCTGCCGCACCAATGCCAGCAACATGGCAACGGCGATGTCGGCCACGTCATCGGTCAGCACGTCAGGGGTGTTCGTGACCTTGATCCCGCGCGCCTTGCAGGAGGGCAGGTGCACGGCGTCGTAGCCCACACCAAAGACCGAGATCATTTCAAGCTTCGGGCAGGCTGCGATCATCGCCTCGGACGCGCCAAGGTCACCGCGGGTTGCAATCGCACGGATGTCGGGCCCGACCTTGGCTAGAAGCGCGTCCTTGTCGGCGGCCTCCCACCAGCGGTGAATGGTGAAGGCGGCATCGAGAGGGGCCTGATCCCAGTCGGGATAGGGTCCGACTTGCAGGACTTGGGGCTTGGACATCTGAATCCTCGTTGGCAGTCATGGGAGTGCTTGACAGGCTTTGTTATCGATAACATAAACTGGTCCGAAGACGCTTGTCGAGAGCGAACTGAACGGGAGGCGGGCGTGGGGCTGCAACTTTTCGACCTGACGGGCAAGCGGGCGCTGGTCACCGGGTCATCGCAGGGAATCGGCTTTGCGCTGGCCGAAGGGATGGCGGCTGCGGGCGCACTGGTGGTGCTGAACGGGCGCGACGCGGGGAAACTTGGGGCAGCCGCAGCGCGGATACCGGGCGCCGAGGCGCTGGCCTTCGACGCGACGGATCACGCGGCGGTGCGCGCCGCGGTGGATGCGTTTGAGGCGGCGGGGCACCCCATCGACATTCTGGTCAACAACGCCGGAATGCAGCACCGCGCGCCGCTGGAGGACTTCCCGGCAGAGGCTTTCGAGCGGTTGCTGCAGACCAACATCGCATCCGTCTTCCACGTTGGCCAAGCCGTTGCCCGCCACATGATCGCGCGGGGGCGGGGGAAGATCATCAACATCGCAAGCGTGCAGACGGCGCTGGCCCGGCCCGGGATCGCGCCCTACACGGCGACCAAAGGGGCGGTGGGCAACCTGACCAAGGGCATGGCGACAGACTGGGCGAAGCATGGGTTGCAGTGCAACGCGATTGCGCCGGGGTATTTCGACACACCGCTGAACGCGGCGCTGGTGGCGGACCCGACGTTTTCGGCCTGGCTGGAGAAACGGACGCCGGCAGGGCGCTGGGGCCGCGTCGAGGAGTTGCAGGGGGCGTGCATCTTCCTTGCGTCGGATGCGTCGAGCTTTGTGAACGGGCACATCCTGTATGTCGATGGCGGCATCACGGCATCGCTATGACCCTGCGCATCGTGATCATGGGGGTGTCGGGATGTGGCAAGTCCTCGGTCGGCGAAGGGCTGGCCGCGCGTTTTGGTATTCCCTACCGCGACGGCGATGACCTGCATCCACCCGAGAACGTGGAAAAGATGCGGGCTGCCATTCCCCTGACCGATGCCGACCGCTGGCCCTGGCTGGACCGGGTGGCGTCGGTTCTGGCGACAGAGGCCCCGGTGATCGTCGGCTGTTCGGCGCTGCGCCGGGCTTACCGCGACCGCATACGCAATGGCGCGGGCGGGGCGGTGCAGTTCGTCCATCTGACCGGCAGCCGGGAGGTCATTCTGGCGCGGATGGCCGCTCGGAAGGGGCACTACATGCCGACCTCGCTTCTGGACAGCCAGTTCGCGACGCTGGAGTCCCCGGGGCCGGACGAGGCACTGGCGGTGGATATCGACCAGCCGCTGGACGCGATCATCGCCGCGATTGTGCCCCACCTTACCAAGGAGCCGTGATGACCCACTCTATCGCCCTGATCGGAGCCGGTGCCATGGGTGGTGCCATTGGGGCGCGGCTGCTGGCGACGGGTGCGCGGCTGACGGTGTTCGATCTGGACCCGGCCAAGGTCGCCGTTCTGGTTGACCTCGGGGCGACAACCGCGCCTTCGGCGGCAGCGGCGGTCGCAGATGCACAGGCGGTGATCCTGTCGCTGAACGCGGCCCATATCGTGCGGGCGGCGGTCTTTGGGCCGGAGGGCGTGGCGGAAGGCGCGGCGAAGGGAACGCTGATCATCGACATGTCCTCGATCGACCCCTCGGCGACGAAGGCCTTGGCGGCAGAGGCCGCTGCCCGTGGCCTGCGCTGGGTGGACAGCCCCCTGTCGGGCGGCATTCCGAAGGCGGCGACGGGGGAATTGACCCTGATGCAGGGCGGCGATCCTGAAGACGTGGCCAAAGCGCAGGCGGTGCTGGCCGGTGTAGCCAGCAATCAGACCCGGATGGGCGGGCCGGGTGCTGGCCAGACGACCAAGCTGATCAACCAGGTGCTGTGCGGCCTTGGTTTCCTTGCGGTGGCAGAAGCGACGGCGCTGGCCGAGGCAGCGGGGGTCGATGCGATGATGATCCCCAAAGCGCTGCAA
The DNA here is from genome assembly GCA_009773055.1 of Paracoccaceae bacterium. Classification (GTDB taxonomy): domain Bacteria; phylum Pseudomonadota; class Alphaproteobacteria; order Rhodobacterales; family Rhodobacteraceae; genus Tabrizicola. Next base: position 3,031 of record WOUW01000035.1, on the reverse strand, counting down.
GGGGGCCGCGCCGACAGCGCGATCCTGCAGGAATACATGCCGCGCATGGCCTTGCGGGACTACCGGCGGACCGGGCGGATCGACAACATGGTCAAGGACCTGAACGGGGCCGCCGACCTTGCCCGGCTGACCCAGACCTCGATGCCTCTCACCGCCCTATGCGCCGAGGTCCACCGGATGCTGACCGCCGCAGGCCTTGGCGGCGAGGATCAGGCCGCGCTGATGGAATACTTCAAAGGCCCGCGAAAGGACCTGTCATGATCACCCGCTATGCCCTGTTCGAGGGCGCCCTGCACGAAGGCCATAAGGACGCCTTCCGCCGCGATGTGCTGGCCGAAATTCTGCCGGTCTGGCAGCGCTTTCCCGGTGCCCTTGCGATCCACGTCACCTTTGCCGAAGACCGCGACGAGGGCGCGCCGGAGTATCCGCTGATCCTGGCAATCGACTGGCCGGACATGGATACGGTCGAGGCCTTCCTGTCTCACCCGATCCGCAGGGAGGGCCGCGCCGCGACCGAAGCGGTGCTCGCTCGCCACTTCACTGGCCGTATCCACCACCACGTCACCTCGGCCCACAGTTTTACCGCGACCGCATGACCCAGCCCCGCAAAGCCCCGACCATGGCCGATGTCGCCCGCCTTGCCGGGGTGTCGCCGATGACGGTAAGCCGGGCATTGAAGCGGGACACCTCGGTCAGCGAGGCGACGCGGGACGCGATCCGCAAGGCGGCGGAAGAGATCGGCTATGTCTTCGACAGCGCCGCATCCTCCCTGCGGTCGCAGCGCAGTGACTTCGTTGCGGTCAGCATCCCGTCGATCAACAACGCCAACTTCGCCGAAACGCTGCGCGGCCTGACCGAGGGGTTGAAGGAGCGGGGCCTGCAGATCCTGCTGGGCTACACCGACTATGACATTCACGAAGAAGAGCGGCTGATCGAACAGCTTTTGCGCCGCAGGCCCGAGGCCATCGTGGTCACCGGCGGCAAGCACACGCCGCGCGCGCGGCGCTTGTTGGGAAACGCGGGCATTCCGGTCGTCGAGACCTGGGACCTGCCCGAAGCGCCGATCGGGCATGTCGTGGGCTTTTCCAACGCGGCAGCGGTGCGCGGGATGATCGACCATTTCGTGTCGCGGGGCGTGACCCGCATCGCCTTTATCGGGGGCGACGCAGACCGCGACACCCGTGGCACCGACCGGCGCGAAGGTTTTGTGGCCGCGATGCAGGCGCTTGGGCTGGACGCCTCACGCCTGATCGCGGCGGGCGCTCCGCCGATTTCGATGCGCGAAGGGGCGGCGGCCATGGGGCGGCTTCTGGAAAGCCTGCCCGATACCGAGGCGGTGATCTGCGTGTCGGACCTGTCGGCCTTCGGTGCGCTGACCGAATGCCAGCGGCGGGGGATCGCCGTGCCCGATGCGATCTGGATTGCAGGCTTTGGCGACTACGAGATCGCCGAGGTTTCCGTACCCGCGCTGACCACGATCAACCCCTTCCCGCGCGAGATCGGGGCAAGGGCCGCGGCGCTGATCCTTGACGTGCTGGACGGTCGGCAAAGCCAGCCTGCGACGGTTATGATTCATCCCGAGCTGATGATCCGACATTCCAGCCGCTGAGGCGGGTTCGTCAAAGAATGTCCAGCGCCTTGATGTCCTCGACGGCGAAGTCGATCAGCGCGCGGACCTTGCGGGGCAGGACGCGGCCCTCAAGATAGACGGCGTTCAGGGCGCCGGTCTCTCCGGGATGATCGGGCAGGACGGCCACGACGCGCCCGGCATCAAGGGCCTCGTAGACGGCAAAGCGCGGGGCATAGGCAAGGCCCCGGCCCTTTGCCGCAAGCTCGACCGCGGCGCGGGCAGAGTTCACCTGGAAGGGGCCATGAACCGTGACGGCGGGGCCATCCGCGCCGAACTGCCAGCGACGGGGCGCGCGGCGGTTGGTGTCCAGAATGCAGTCGTGCATCGCAAGGTCGGCAGGAAAGCGGGGGGTGCCCCTGGCGGCAAGGTAGACGGGACTTGCGACCAGGATCGAGCGGAAGCTGCCCAGTTTGCGCGCCTTCAGCGACTGCGTGTCGGTGCGCCCCATGCGGAAGGCGACGTCGATGCCTTCGGCGGCGAGATCGACATGGCGGTCGTTCAGGCGCAGATCGAAGGACAGGGACGGATTGCGCTGGCCAAAGCGTTCCAGCATTCCGGCGACATACATCTCGCCAAAGGTGACCGAGGCCGAAACCCGGATTACCCCGGCAAACCCGCGCGAGCCTTCGGACACCTCGCCGATGAGGGCGTCGAGATCGTCAAGAAGGGCTGGCGCGCGAGACAGAAGATCCTCGCCCGCCGGGGTCAGGCCCACCTTGCGGGTGGTGCGCTGGAGGAGGCGGACGCCAAGCCGCACTTCCAGTTCCGCCACATACTTTGAGGTCAGCCGGTTCGACACGCCAAGATGGTCCGCCGCCGCCGTGAACGACCCGGTCTGCGCAGTGGCAACGAAGGCCTTCAGCTCGTCGATCAGGTCCATGCAATTCGGAACGTTTTGTGGATAGTCATTCCGCAAGTTGGCCATTTCATGCAAGACGGTCAAGGTCTACCTGATCGGTATCAGAAACGCGCCATGCACTTCGGCGCAGGAAAGGACCACGCCATGACCCCCAATTCCGACTACGCCGCCCTGATCCTTCGCGTCGCCAGTGGTGCGCTGTTCATCGCCCACGGGCTGATGAAGGTCTTCGTCTTCACCATCCCGGGCACCGTCGGCTATTTCGAAAGCCTTGGTCTGCCGGGCTTTCTGGCATACCTCACGATCCTCGCCGAAGTGGGCGGCGGTCTTGCGCTGATCCTGGGCGTGGCGACCCGCGCGGTGTCGCTGGCGCTGATCGCGGTGCTCTTGGGTGCTGTCTGGGTGCATTCGGGCAACGGCTGGACGTTCTCGAACGCAGGCGGCGGCTGGGAATTCCCGCTGTTCTGGGCCATCGTGCAAGGGGCCATCGCGCTTCTGGGCAGCGGCGCCTATGCGCTGAAGCCTTCGGCCCGGGCCCTTGT
>WOUW01000034.1 GCA_009773055.1 Paracoccaceae bacterium | reverse complement strand
GGGCAGCGATGGCGACGCCACCAGCACCAACGCCTTGGGACCACCATCAAGCGCCCAGGCCAACGCGACCGCGCCACCATAGCTTTGGCCAAGGACGACGGGATCGGTCACACCAAGCTGGGCAAGCCCGGCCTTGATATGCCGCGCCTGCGCGCGAAGGCTTGTCTCGGGCAGGGCGTCGGAATGGCCAAGGCCCGGACGGTCAACGACAATGACCCGAAAGCGGTCGGTCAGCCGGTCGCGCAAAGCGAAGGTCATGTCACGCAGCGAACCGCTTGCACCGTGGATCATGACGAGGTCAGGACCACTGCCAGCGATCTCGTAATGCAGCCGCAGCCCGTCTACGGTAAGGAACGCGCCTGTCGGCGGGAAGGCCGCCTCGGCGGCGACCTCGCGCGCCGAAGCCCGCCAATGGGTGACCCCGGCAAGACCCAGGGCCGCGATGATGAGGCTAGCGGCCAATCTCTTCAATGTCATAGGGTGTGGACTGATAGATCTCGTTGATCCAGTTGCCATATAGCAGGTGCGCGTGGCTTCTCCACCGGTTAAGGGGGGGCATCGCGGGGTTGTCATCCGGATAGTAGTTCAAGGGCACGTTGATCGGCGTGCCACTTGCGATATCCCGGTCATATTCCTGCTTCAGCGTGTCGCTGTCGTATTCGAAGTGGTTGAAGATATACAGCGCGCGGTGGGCGGCGTCTTCGACCAGGCATGGGCCCACCTCATCGCTGCCGAGAAGGGTCTTCAGGCCGGGGGCCGCGTCGATCTCGGCCTGTTTCATCTCGGTCCAGCGGCTGACGGGGATGACGAAATCATCCGAGAAGCCGCGCAGGAAGGGCGAGGTCGGGGCAAGGTTCTGGTGCCGGAAGCAGCCGAAAGCCTTGTGGTCCAGCATGTGCTTTTTGATGCCGTGGAAGTGGTTGATCATCGCCATCCCGCCCCAGCAGACGCCGAAGGTGGATTGCACGTTGGTCTGGGTCCAGTCCATCACTTCGCACAGTTCGTCCCAGTAAGTGACGTCCTCGAAGTCCAGATGCTCGATCGGCGCGCCGGTGATGATCAGGCCGTCGAACTTCTGGTCCTTCACCTCCTGAAACGGTCGGTAGAAGGTCGCCATGTGCTCGGCGGCGGTATTCTTGGTCTCATGGCTGGACATGCGGATCAGATGCAGGTCGATCTGCAGGGGGGTAGCCCCGATCAGCCGGGCGAACTGGTTTTCCGTCTGAATCTTTTTTGGCATCAGGTTGAGAAGGCCGATCCGCAAGGGTCGGATGTCCTGGTGTGCCGCGCGGTCGGGGGACATGACCATGACGCCCTCGGACCGCAGCACGTCATAGGCGGGCAGGGTTTCGGGAAGCGTGATGGGCATGGTCGGGGTCCTTGAGGCCAGAGGGCCGAGTGCTAGGGGGTTATCGCAGAGGTTGCAAGGTTGCGGCCCAGTTCAGATGCGGTCTATGGCCCGGGCCATCAGCGCATCGAATTCCCGCGCGCTGGAGACTTCGCTGACCTCTTCTGCCGTGACTGTCACGCCCCAACGCGCCATTGCCTCATACCGAGGCTGACGGTGGGCAAGCGCGCGGGCATAGGTCCAGCGCACAAAGTGATCGGGATCGCAGGTTTCCTCGGTCACAGAATGGGTTGCGCGGTATTCTTCCCAGGCCGCATGAAGAAAGTGCGGCTGGTAATACATCGGCTTCGGTGCCCGGTCAAAGCGGCGGACAAGCTCGGCCGTGTGGGCATCGGACCCCTTGATCCAGACCAGAAGCAGCGTGTCGGCAAGCTGGCGCATCACCGGATCGGCCTCGTCTTCGGCGCTGACCACCTCGCAGATCGACCCCGAGGTGTCACAGACAAAGTTCGCATAGCCGTAGATTTCCTCGGCCCGTTCCATGAAGCGGGCGGTATCCAGCGTGGCGGCGACTTCGGCGGCGCGGTGCTGTTCCTGGCGTTTCATGTATTCGGCAAAGGGCACTCCGCCCTTGTCCGGATCGCCTGGCTTGCCAAGGTAGGTCGACAGGGGCGCGAGATTGTCGAAGGTGATGTTCGACGCGATGTAGACAGAGTCGGTCATCAGAAGCTCGCGCAAGAGCGGGATCTTCATCGCCTCGCGCTTGAAGTTGTCGGCGATGTATTCGCCCATGTAACGGGTGCCGATACGGTAATCGACCGAGTAGTGAAACCAGTCGCCATGATCGCGCAAGAGGTTGGAAAGATAGGTCTTTCCCAGTCCGGACATGCCGAACAGCATCACCCGCTTGCGCGGCGAGCCCAGGTAGTCCTTCCCGGATCGGTAGATCATCGCGTCACCCCCGCGCCTCTGTTAGCCGGGCGAAAGCCGTTCCACAACGAAAAACCCCGCCCGGGTGGGGGCGGGGTTTCAGGTCATGGCGCAGGGATCAGAACGACCAGCCGACCTTGACGCCGATGCCTACGCCGCTGTTATCGGTGAATACACCGCCGATCGGCGGATTAGTCGTCGCGTCACCAAGATCGACGTAGCGGATGCCGCCGGTGATCTTGATGCTGTCCTGGGTATAGGTTGCGGCAAGGCCGATGCTTTTTAAACCATCTGTGGGGCCAAGGTTGCCGGTCCTTGCACCATCTGCCTTTTCGTAACCCAGGGTGATGGCCCCGGACCAATTCTCGTTGAACCTCCGACCGATCCCGAGGTTGTAGGTCACGCGATCGCTAGCGTAATCGACCAGGTTCCCGAGACCGGCAGGGTAGCTGGGCGGGTCGATGATGAAGGATGTCCAGTCGACCCAGCGGATCGATCCGAAAAGCAGGGTGTTCTTGGCAATCCCGGTCTGGAACTCCAGGTTCAACGATTGCGGGACTTCGGTCTCAAAGCCTGCGGTCGGAGTTCCGCGCTCGACCGACTCTAGCGAATGGGTAATGGCCGAGTTGTAGGTCAGCGCAACGCGCGCTGCGATTTCCGGCTTTTCCCAAGAAACCCCGACGACGTAGCCTAGTTCGGAGTCCTGGTTGGTATCCAGCGTATAGGCCCCGACCGAAGGCAGAGAGACTTCACCATGCACCGTCTCATAGCGCAGGCCGCCGTAGACCGAGACGTTGTTTTCGAACTTGTAGCGCAAAAGGGCGGTGATCGCGTTGGAGGTCAGCTTTGCGGTGGAACCACCGAGCGGATAGCCAGTGCCGGTAGGGTAATTGACGTTTGCCCCGATTGGCTGGTCGAGGATCATCGCGAAGGCCATCCGGTCACCGATGTCCATCTTGTAGCCAAGGCTCCAAGAATTGTAGCTGGGAGCCATGTCGCCCGAGGTCACCAGCCCGCCGCCAACCGAGCCTTCCACAGTGGGATCGAACCGCCCAAAGCTGAGTTCGGCATAGCTGCCCTGTTCGAACAGGATGGCGACAGACTGCGCCGACCGCTCCACCCCCCCGGCATTAGCGCCGGACGCTCCGGCAAAAATGGCCGAGGTGGCCATCAGAAAACGTTTCATTCTGCTCATCCCTCAACATGAACTTCCACGTGGGAAGATCCCCTTGCAATCAACGCTAAGTCGAGTGAAACCTTGGGTCAATCAATGACGCCACGTCACGGTTTTGTGACGGCAACCCGCTGTGGCCCTGATGCCCCACTGCCCAGTGTGATCCAGATCCCCAGAAAGATCAGCCCGGCGCCCAGAAACAGTGTTGGTTCAATCGCTTCATTGTAGAAGATCCAACCGATAAACGCGATGATTGGCAGACGGGCAAAGTCCACCGGCACCACCACGCTGGCCGGCGCAAGGCTAAGGGCCGTGGTCAGGCAGAGATGTGCCGTGATCCCGGCGACTGCGATCAGCACCAGCCAGGGCAACGTGGACAGCGTCGGCAGGGTGACGGGACCGCTCAGACCCATGGCGATGCAGCCTAGCACCGCCTGCATCAGCGTCAGCCAGAACAGGATCGAGATGATCGCTTCGCCACGCGTAAGCGCTTTGGTCATCAGGTTTGTCGCCGCAAAGAACACGGCAGCCCCGGCTGCCGCCATGACGCCGGGATCGAGCGCGCCAAAATCGGGGCGGGCGACGATCCAGACACCGACAAGGCCAAGGAAGGCCGCCACGACCTTCCGGCGGCTCAGCCGTTCGCCCAGGAACATCGGTGCCAATAGGATCACCCAGATCGGCGACGTGAACTCCAGCGCGAAAACCTGGGCCAGCGGAATCACGGTGACTGCGTAGAACCACAGCGACTGGCCCGAGAAATGAAAGAGGTTGCGCAGGACGTGACTGCCCAGCCGGTCTGTCCGGATCCGGGCCAACTGGCCGAGGGCCAGGCCGATGGCCATGACAATGACCCAACCGATCATCGACCGAAAGGCGAGAATCTCGAACGTGTCATGCACGCCTTTGATCTGTCGCGTCGCAACCGCCATGGCGGTGAAGGCGGCGATGGCTCCTGTCATCCAGGCGGCGGCAGCAAGGGGGCGTTGGGTCATGCGCAAAGCCTCGCCGGGCGCTGCGGGAATGTCCAGCACCTGACGAAGTCCAAGACGCGGGGCGGAAAGCTGGCGAAAGAAGATGGTTGCAGCGCCGGGAATGGTGCAGGGGGTTGGCGTGCCCCCGGCACGACCTGACTGTGCTTCGGTGGCTTGCCTTGCAATCGGACAGCCCGCAAGACCGCGCTTCCGTGCTGCCGGATTCGCGTTGTGCGCGAAGGCGCATGTCGGCGGGTTCTGTGCGAAGGCGAACAGGAGGATGCGGGGCAGGGCGGTTGCCCGGAGGGCTCGGGCGGCCTATCTGCCTAGGTAAGCATAAGGATGATGTGATGAGCCTTGATCAGTTCGAAGGTCGCAAACCCGACCACCCGATCGCCGCCGAGTTCCCGGCGCGTTGGTCGCCCCGGTCGTTCACCGACCGCATCGTGACCGAAGCTGATGTCATGTCCTTGTTAGAGGCCGCCCGCTGGGCACCTTCGGCCTCGAACCACCAGCCTTGGCGGTTGGTCTGGTCGCGGCGCGGCGAAGACGGCTTTGCTGCAATTCGCGACGCGCTTTCGGGGGTCAATCCGGTTTGGGCGGGGAGGGCAGGGGCCTTGTTCGCGGTGGCATCAAAGGACACCGTGACCAACCGCGAAGGGGCCGAAGTGGCGAACCGCACAGCCGGGTTTGACACGGGTGCTGCCTGGATGAGCCTTGCGTTGCAGGCCGGGACAATGGGCCTTTACGCGCATGCCATGGGTGGGTTCGACAAGGACAAGCTGTCACTGGCGGTCGGTCTGCCCGAGGGTCACACGCTTCACTGCGTCGTCGCGGTGGGGGAACTCGGTCCGGTCGAGGCTTTGCCCGAAGACTTGCAAGCACGCGAAAAGCCGAGCGGTCGCAAGCCGGTGGATGAAATTGCGGTGCACGGGCGGTTCTGAGAGACCTTCGTTCGACATTGTCTCCTCGCCGACTGTGCCTTGAGAAGCGATGGAGCCCTCTATGCACCTTCCGTCAGTCGGCACTGGAGTTGGCGGGGGTGCCGGGAGGCGGATAACGGGTTCCATCGACTACGGAATCTGCTGCGAGCGATCTCCAGTCAAAACCGCTGACCTCCTCGCGTTTGCGGCAAAGGATTTCACTGTGACAATAGAGCTCGGTGATCGGACGATAACGAAGATAGCGGTCGGCATGTTCGGTGAAGAACCCGGCGATCGGATTGCTTAGCCCAGAGTCGATCAGGTCATAGCCGAGGCCAGCGTTGAACAGCGCCCTGAGGCCCATGTCGGAAAACTGATAGAAATTCCAGGGTCGCTCATGCGCGATGTAGGAGAAATGCGTTTCGACGAAGACATGCCCACCGACCCTGAGAAGCTTGGTGATTTCTTCTGCAACGACCCAGGGCATGTGCAGGTGTTCGAAGACGGCAGAGGAGAAGATCAGGTCGAACTTCGCGTCCTTGGGGAAATACTCGGTCAACCGATGCGCATCGCCAACCACGTCGACGTTTTCGCCGGAATAGAAATCGAAGCCCACGTAATCGGCCTGTGAAAACCGGCTACGGTGGTTTGCACCGGTCACGACGCGCGAGCCGATTTCGAACACGCGCAGTCCGGGCTTGTTGAATTCACGTTCCAGGAAGTCCGGCCAGACAGAATGGCCAACGATCTTCGGCGGAGCGATGCGATAGCGTTTGCGCATGAAGGGAAGCGTTTCGATGAAGGCTTTGATCTTGAGCCTGTTTGCGCCCTTCATTCCTGGCTTCCTTCCGTTGGGCCTATTCCAGTTCGATCGTTCCCGGCGGCTTCGATGTGCAGTCGTAAAAGACGCGGTTCACGCCCTTGACCTCGTTGATGATCCTTGTGGCGGTTTCGCCCAAGAACTCATGGGTGAAGGGATAGTAGTCGGCGGTCATGCCGTCGACAGATGTGACAGCCCGCAACGCCAAGGCATAGTCATAGGTCCGCCCGTCGCCCATCACGCCCACCGTCTTCATCGGCAGGACCGCGGCGAAAGCCTGCCAGATCTCGTCGTAAAGGCCATGCTTTCGGATCTGGTCGATGTAAACGGCATCGGCCCGCCGCAGAATATCGAGCTTCTCAGCAGTGATCTCACCCGGGCAGCGAATTGCAAGCCCCGGGCCCGGGAAGGGGTGGCGGCCGATGAAGCTGGCGGGCAGGCCAAGCTCGCGGCCAAGGGCGCGAACTTCGTCCTTGAACAACTCGCGCAGGGGTTCAACCAGTTTTAGCCCCATCTTTTCCGGCAGACCGCCGACGTTGTGGTGGCTTTTGATCGTGACCGATGGACCACCAGAGAAGCTGACCGATTCGATCACGTCGGGGTAAAGCGTGCCCTGCGCCAGAAATTTCGCGCCACCCACGGCGGTCGCGTGTTTCTGGAAAACGTCGATGAAGAGCTTGCCGATGGTCTTGCGCTTGACTTCCGGGTCTGACACCCCCTCGAGCGCGCCGAGAAAGAGGGCGCTTTCGTCGGCATGAATCAGCGGCATATTGTAGTGGTCGCGGAACATGGTCACAACCTGTTCGGCCTCGCCCAGGCGCAGAAGCCCGTGGTCGACGAAAACACAGGTGAGCTGGTCGCCGATGGCTTCGTGGATCAGGACCGCAGCGACCGAGCTGTCCACCCCGCCCGACAGCCCGCAGATCACCTTGGCATCGCCGACCTGTTCCCGGATCTTGCGGATCGCCTCCTCGCGGTAGGCACCCATCGTCCAGTCGCCCTTGAAACCGGCAAGCCGCACGAAGTTCTCGTAAAGCTGCGCGCCCTTGGGGGTGTGGTGAACCTCGGGGTGGAACTGGACGGCGTAGAAATGCCGGGTGGGATCGGCGGTGATGGCGAAAGGGGCGTTGGGCGAGGTTCCGTAGACCTGGAAACCCGGCGCGACCTTCGAGACATGGTCGCCGTGGGACATCCACACCTGCTCCTGCGCCTGCGGACCCGCTTCGGGCGGGAACCAGCCGGACAGAAAAGGGTGGGTCAGGTCAGTTGGCGTGACGAAAGCCTTGCCAAACTCGGCCGTGCCATGCCCGCCTTCAACATGCCCGCCAAGGCAGTGCATCATCACCTGCTGGCCGTAGCAGATGCCCAGGATCGGGACACCCAGATCGAATACACCTGCAGGCGGCATGGGCGCATTTTCCCAGTAGACCGAGGCCGGTCCGCCGGAAAAGATCACCGCCTTCGGCCCGAAGGCCTTCAGGAAGGCTTCATTCACGCGGTTGTAGGGGTGGATTTCGCAGTAGACGTTCAACTCGCGCAGGCGGCGCGCGATAAGTTGCGTCACCTGGGAACCGAAGTCGATGATGAGAAGACGATCGTGCGCTTGGGTCATGCGCCCGATTAGGCTGGGATTGGTCGAAGCGCAAGACGTCCTGCGCGCAGCAGGGGCCGTTTGCGACCGACTTTCATGTCGGTTTTGGAAGGCAATGGACGGTTTCGGGGGGCGGATGGCACAGGTTTGAAGGCATAAGTGGCATCAAAGCATACCGGAGGCCGACATGAACGAAGTAGCAGGGCGCAGGTCGCGCAGTGGTGGGGGCGCAAGCCGCCGGGCAGAGCGCACCGCGGTCAGTTTCGAGACCGCGCGCTTCATCGAGCGCAACATCCCGAACTTCGAGATCCTGAACGAGGAAGCGCTCCAGATCATCGAGTGGAACGCCGAGACGGTGCTGGAAGAAATCGGCGTGAACTTCGTCGAGAATCCCGGCGCGCTTGACCTCTGGCGTGCCGCCGGGGCGGACGTGAAGGGCGACCGGGTCCACATCCCCCGCGGTCTGGCCCGAAAGCTGTGCGCCACCGCACCGTCCAGTTTCACGCAACATGCCCGCAACCCCGAGCGGAACGTCGAGGTCGGGGGCCGGAACCTTGTCCTCGCCCCGGTCTACGGCCCGCCCTTCGTGCGCGATGCGGAAGGCGGACGCCGGTATGCGACGCTGCACGATTTCCAGAACTTCGTGAAACTTGGCTACATGTCGAAATGGCTGCACCATTCCGGCGGCACGGTCTGCGAGCCGACTGACGTGCCGGTGAACAAGCGCCACCTCGACATGTTGCTGGCGCATATGGTGCTTTCGGACAAACCCTACATGGGGTCGGTCACCGAACCCAGCCGGGCTGCCGATTCCGTCGCGATGTCCAAGATCCTGTTCGGTGACGCCTTCGTCGACCAGAACACGGTGATGACCTCGCTGATCAACATCAACTCGCCCCTCACGTTCGATGGCATCATGATGGGCGCGCTTGAGGTCTATGCCAAGGCCAACCAGGCCGCGATCATCAGCCCGTTCATCGTCGGAGGAGCCATGGCGCCAGTGACCGTTGCGGGCACGCTGACGCAGGTTCTGGCCGAGGTTCTGGCCGGCGTGGCCTACAGCCAGCTGGTCCGCCCCGGTGCTCCGGTCATCTTCGGGGCTTTCGTGACCTCGATCGACATGAACTCGGGTGCGCCGACCTTCGGGACGCCGGAAGCCGCGCATATCACCTATGGTGCCGGGCAGCTTGCCCGGCGTCTGGGGCTCCCTTACCGTTCGGGCGGGTCGTTCTGCGGCTCGAAGCTTCCGGATGCGCAGGCGGCCTACGAGACCGCGAACTCGCTGAACATGGCGCTTCTCGCCGGGGTCAACTTCATGCTGCACGCCTGCGGCTGGCTGGAAGGCGGCCTTGTCTCGTCCTATGAAAAGTTCGTGATGGATGCCGACCAGCTTGGCACACTGCACCATCTGGCGCAGGGCGTGATCATGGATACGAACGGGCAGGCCATGGACGCGATCCGCGAAGTTGGCCCGGGTGGTCACTACCTGGGTTGCAGCCACACCCAGGCCAACTTCAAGTCGGCCTTCTGGCGGTCGGACCTTTTCGACTACAAGCCCTTCGAAACCTGGGCCGAGGAAGGCGCACGCGACACGCAGGCGCTGGCCGCCGAACGGGTCAAGAAGCAGCTTGCTGACTACCAGGCGCCCGACATTGATCCCGGCATGCGCGAGGCGCTGGAGGCCTTTGTCGCCAACCGCAAGGCCGAGATGCCAGACGCCTTCATCTGACGACGACAAAGGGGCGGCAAGCCGCCCCTTTTCATTGGCTTGGCCGATCTCAGGCCATGCCGCCCCGGCGCAGGAACTGTGCCTCGGCCAAAAGCGCGATCAGCACTTCGATGTGGCGCGCGACCGAATAGGCCGCATCCCCGGCGATCCGCGTCGCCTCAAGCTTGGCCTCGACCGACATCAGCGAAAAGACCGTATCTTCGGGCGAAGCCCCGCTGCCGACATAGCGGCGCAGGTCGCGCTCGCGGCGGTATTCCTGCAATCCGAAACGCGCGGCGCGCATCAGCAATCGGGGACGGCGCAGGGTGGCAAGCATAGTGCGGCAATCGGTCATCGGGATACTCCGTAGCTGGACGGTGTCATCCTGACTTAATACAACCTGGCGTTGCGCAAACGATACCATCAGCGCGCGGAGGTTACCGAACAGTTTAAGATTTCCATCGAATTGTCGAGGTTAGCCGCAAGGTTAACGAACAGGTAATCTATTCCACCCAAGGTTGCAGATGTCCAAGGCTGGACCCATTGCAGCCGGGGTGTGGACAAAAATGGGACGATTGAATTGCCAGAATTGACTGCTGCCAGCCTGCCAGACTGGCTTCCTGCTGCCGTGCGCCATTACCTCGACCATACCGAAGAAGGCACATCGCTACGGGAGCTTGCGCGGCGCAAAGGTCTGCATGCCTCGACCATCCTCAGACAGGTGCGTCGGTTCGAGAACCGACGTGAAGATCCGCTGATGGACGAGGCACTTTCGGCCGTATCCCGCCTCGTTCCCCGCCAGTCCGATGCTCCAGCCCGAAAGGATGATCCCCTCATGTCCGTCCACTCCCCCCTGACCGGCCCAGCCGACACGCCCGAGATCTGTGACGAGCAGGCGTTGCAGCGCGAAGGCATGCGCGTGCTCCGCCGCCTGGCCGAGCCAAACGCCGTGATGGCGATTGCACCTGACCTTGAAAAGGCTGTCGTGATCCGGGAATTGCCGGACGGGAAAAGCCTGCGGACAGCGGTCCTGGAGCGGTCCGTGGCCCATGCCTTTGCGCTGAAGGACTGGGTGACCTGCCGCAAACCGGGACGGGTCTCGACCTACGAGATCACCTCGGCAGGGCGCGCGGCGCTAAAGCGGATGGTGGATGAGGAAGACCGCCGCCGTCAGGGTATGGCCGAGGCCGCTACGCCCTTCGGTGACCAGCACCGCATCTGGAGCGAGCGCGAGGTGATGGATGACGCAGGCCCCCGCCGCGTCCGATACAATCTGGCGGAAAGCCCGGTGGCCCTGCTGGGACGGCGGCGTGACCGGGATGGCAAGCCCTTCCTCGAACCCGAACTCGTCGCCGCAGCCGAGCGTCTGCGCGAGGATTTCGAGCTGGCCCAGATGGGCCCGCGCGTGACGCAGAATTGGGACCGGTTCCTGACGGGTGGAGACCGGGGCGGTTTTCAGGCTGACAGTGGACTGGCCGAGGGTCCGTCTTCGGCCCGATCGCGTGTGGCCGGTGCCTTGCGCGATCTTGGGCCGGGCCTTGGCGACGTCGCGTTGCGCTGCTGCTGCTTCCTGGAAGGGCTGGAGGTCGCCGAAAAGCGCATGGGCTGGGCCGCGCGGTCAGGCAAGATCGTCCTTCGGATCGCGCTGATGCGGCTGCGCCGCCATTATGAGGAGACCTACGGCAAGTCCGGTCTTCTGATCGGTTAGGCCGCAGCGCCCCGCACCATCAGGACGACCGAGATCGCCGCCAGCCAGACCGACGCCAGCCGACGCAGCAGCATGAAACTGCGCGGCTGGCGAAACTTGCCGGCGCGCAGGAAAGCGCCAATGCTGCCCCAGATCAGCGCCACCACGCCAACCAGCCCGGCAAAAAGCGCGAGGGTGACAGCTAGCCGGTCTGGCGACGGCAGTAGCACCAGGCCGAAGATCAGCGCCTTGGGGTTAAGCGCCGTGGTGACGAGAACTTCGCGCGCACCCGCAACCGCGACGGCCCCACTGCCATCCGGTGCCCGCCACAGCTTGACGGCCAGCACCGCCACCCACAGTCCCGCCGCCAGCGTCACGATTGCCTGCATGCCGGAATGCCTGGCCAGAAGCTCCGCTCCGACCAGCGTCAGCGGCAGGACAGTCAGCAGATAGCCCAGAAGCTCGGCCGGGATCAGTCGTGCCGCGCCGACAAGCCCGCGCTCGGCCCCGGCCAGCAGGATCAGCGTGTTCGTCGGCCCCGGTGTCAGAAGCAGCAGCAGCACCGCAATGGCGAGTTCGGCAATAGACATCGCACCCTCGTTTCCTGCCGTTTGTGTGCCAGCGGGGCTTGCCCGCCTCTCCCCTTCTTCCGGGGCTTCCCCGTCCCCGGATCGCACGCAGGCCAGGGTGTCAGGCCGCGCGCGTAACTCCGATCCGGTGCAGGATGCCGGCCAACGCTCCACCTGCAAGCGGTGCTACGATGAAGACCCACAGGTCGGCCATCGCCTTGCCGCCGACGAAGATCGCCGGGGCGAACGACCGCGCCGGGTTGACCGACACGCCGGTCACGTTGATCCCCACAAGGTGAATGCCAGTCAGGGTCAGACCGATCGCCAGACCCGCCATTGCACCGGGCGCGCCATCTTGGGTGGCCCCAAGGATCACCGTCACGAAGACGAAGGTCATCACAACTTCGAACACCAGCGCCGAAGTCAGAGAATATTCGCCAAGGTAGCCCGCGCCGTAGCCATTCTGTCCCAGACCGTTGACCGCAATGTCATAACCGGTCTGGCCCGACGCGATGAGGTAGATGATGGCGGCCCCGATCACAGCTCCGATCACCTGCGCAAGGACGTAGGTGACCAGCGCTCCACCCGACATCCGACCGGCAAGGAACGCGCCAAGGCTGACGGCGGGGTTCAGATGCGCGCCCGAAATCAGGCCGATCCCGTAAGCCGCAGCCACGATGGAAAGCCCGAAGGCAAGGGCGATGCCCATCATGCCGATCTGTGCGCCCATCAACACCGCCGCGCCTACGCCAAACAGGACCAGGATCGCAGTGCCGATCATCTCGGCAATGAAGGTCTTGGACATGGAAAACTCCGCAGCGTGTTGCATCTGGTGCATGGGCCTCAGGCGGACCTGTGGGTGGTTGCCGCGTTGCCATGCGCTGGAAATCGGCTTATCTGAGAGGCAACCACGCGGTCAGGGGGAATTTTCCGTGCGCGACCTCACGCTTCCCGAAGGACGTCATCCGGAAAAGGCTCACCGGCAGGACAACGCCCAGCCGAAGAAACCCGACTGGATCAGGGTCAAGGCCCCCACGTCCGAAGGCTACAAGAAGACCCGCGACATCCTGCGGGAGAAAAAGCTCGTCACCGTGTGTGAGGAAGCCGGCTGCCCGAACGTCGGCGAATGCTGGTCGCAGGGCCACGCAACGATGATGATCATGGGCGAGATCTGCACCCGCGGCTGCACCTTCTGCAACGTCGCCACCGGCAAGCCGCAGACGCTTGACGTGTTCGAACCGGGCCGGGTTGCCCATGCCGTCGCTGAACTCGGGCTGTCCCATGTCGTCGTCACCTCGGTCGACCGCGATGACCTCGATGACGGTGGGGCGGAGCATTTCGCCCAGACGATCCGCGCAATTCGGCATCGTGCGCCGGGCACGACGATCGAGGTTCTGACCCCCGACTTCCTGAAATGCCCGCCCTCGGCGCTGGAAAAGGTGGTCGAAGCCCGTCCGGACGTCTTCAACCATAACCTTGAAACTGTGCCCGGCCTCTATCACGAGGTCCGTCCCGGCGCGCGCTATTTCCATTCCCTCCGCCTTCTGCAACGGGTCAAGGAACTGGACCCGATGATGTTCACCAAGTCCGGCATCATGGTGGGACTTGGCGAAGAGCGTCAGGCCGTCCTGCAGGTTATGGACGACATGCGGTCGGCTTCGGTCGATTTCCTGACCATCGGGCAGTATCTGCAGCCGACGCCGAAACACCATGGCATCGCGCGCTTCGTCACGCCGGACGAGTTCAAGGCGTATGAGACCGCAGCCTGGGGCAAGGGGTTCCTGATGGTCTCGGCCACTCCCCTCACCCGGTCCAGCTATCACGCGGGTGACGATTTCGCCCGGATGCGCGCTGCGCGTCAGGCGGGGCAGGGCTGATCCCCGAGTTTTCGCAGAAAACTCTTGCACTGATTTTCTGCGAGAATCAGAAGATCATCCGGACCGGTCCGGTATTGCACACCACGATGTATTGATTTTCGGTCATCAACAGATGAAATCCCCGCCGTCTGACTTCCGCCGCGAACCTGTCGTGCCCGACCTCGGCTATGACCCAACCGATCGCCCGACGCACCACACCCTCCTGCGCCGCCTTGGCAGAGAAGACCAAGTCGATCCAGGCATCCGGGTCCGAGGTCCGGTGAGGGAGTAATGGACGGTGACTAACCCTGGTTAACGCCCGCCTAACGCCGTTCACTCCACGCTCGGCACGGCCAGAAGATATTCTGCCACGGCCAGCCGGTCGCTTTCCGGAAGCCGCGCCATGTTCTCGACTACATGCGCCATGTGGCCGCCGACGCTGTCATATTCCGGCGTGAAGCCCGTCGTCAGGTATTGCACGATGTCGCCAGAGGTCCAGCCAAGTTTGCCCGGCGTGATGTTCGGGATGCGCCCGTCGCCCGTCGGGTTCGGCGCGCCACCCAACCAGCGCGCGGTGTCCAACCCACCCAGCACGTTGCGTGGCGTATGGCATTCGCCGCAATGTGCCATCGCCTCGGCGATATAGCGCCCGCGGGTCGCAGTTGGTGTCAGATTGCCCGCCAGTGCCCAGTCGTCCGAAAGAAACAGCAGCTTCCACGCCCCGATGCTGTCGCGAATCGAGAAGGGGAACCCCAGTTCATGCGGCTGGCTGGGCGTGGGGTCCGCCGGCAGGGTCTTCAGGAAGGCGAAAAGGTCGGCCACGTCCTGCATCTCCAGTTTCGCATATGCCGCGTAGGGCAGGGCAGGGTAATAATGGTCACCCTCCGGACTGACCCCGCGCGTGATCGCATTTGCAAGGTCCAGAAGCGTCCAGCTGCCGATACCCTGCGCGGGATCCTGACTGATGTTGGGCGCGATGAACGTGCCGAAGTCGGACGGAAAGCGCTGCCCGCCCGACAACACAAGCTGCGCCTCGCCCTCGGCCTTGTCCGCCATGTGGCAGGACGCACACCCCGCAGCCCAGAACACCTGCTCGCCATGGACCGGATCGCCCGTAAGGTCAGCTACAGCCGCGGCGGCCAGTGGTTTCGGCCGGGCCATAACGTAAAGCCCCCCCGCCGCGATCAGCCCCAGAACGATCACCCAGCGCATGATCCGCATTGCATATCTCCGCTTCCACAACTTTGCCGCGAGCCTAACCAGGACCTCGTCCGCGTCCAATCACGGTTTCTGGCGCAGGCTGTCGACCGTCATCCAGTCCGGCCATCCGACGAAATACTCGATCCCGACGATCACCAGGCAGATCGCCACTACCCCGAAGACCAGCTTTACCCGGCCCTCCGACGCGGGCTTCTGCACCCAGCGTTTCGCGCGCATCAGCCAGTGAAGATAGTTCATGGCACTTCCGTGAACCGGACCTTGCCGATGTAGGGCAGGTTGCGGTTCCTTTGTGCGAAATCGATGCCGTAGCCCACGACGAACTCGTCGGGAATCTCGAACCCCGTCCAGTCCGCCTTGACTGCCACTTCCCGGCGCGAGGGCTTGTCGAGCAGAGCGCAGACCTTCAGCCGCTTCGGCGCCCGCGCCTCCAGCAGGTGAAGCACATGCGACAGCGTAAAGCCCGTGTCGACGATGTCCTCCACAACCAGCACATCGCGGCCCGCGATCTCGCCCCGCAGGTCCTTCAGGATCCGCACTTCGCGGCTGGAATGCATCGCATCGCCATAGCTGGACGCCTCCAGGAAATCGACTTCCACCGGCAGCTCGATTTCGCGAACAAGGTCAGCAATGAACACGAACGACCCGCGCAGAAGGCCCACCACCACCAGCTTGTCCGTGCCCTTGAAATGCGCAGTGATCTCGCGGGCCAGCGCCTCGACCCGCGCGGCGATGGCCTTTGCGCTGATCATCTGGTCAATCACATAGGGACGATCCGGCATTGCTGGCTCCACATGGTTCAACCCTTTCCTAGCGTCCAAAGCCACAGTTGGCGAGCCATCAGATACCGGCCGCTTGATCTTGCGCCCGACCCGCGCCACATCTGGGTGAAAACGGACCGCCGATGCCCAGCCATTCCGAAACCAAGCGCCTGCCTTACACGGCCCGCCAGATGTATGACCTGGTGGCCGATGTCGCGTCCTATCCGAAGTTCCTGCCCTGGAACTCGGCCGCCCGCATCCGGTCGCGAAACCCCGTTGCCGGGGGCGGCGAAGTGATGGAGGCAGACCTTGTCATCAGCTTCAAGGTTTTCCGCGAACGCTTTGGCAGCCGGGTGACCCTCTGGCCCGAGGCGCAGAAAATCGACACCGAATACCTCGACGGCCCGTTCCGGCACATGCGCTCCACCTGGGCCTTCCGTGACATCCCCGGTGGCTGCGAGGTCGACTTCAATGTCGATTTCGAGTTCCGCAATGCCATCCTGCAAGGCATCATCGGGGTCGTGTTCAACGATGCCATGCAGCGCGTCGTCCGCGCCTTTGAACGTCGTGCGGCCGAACTTTACGGCCCCGCGCCGATCTGACCGTAGGGACAAAACCGGTCCTGCGTATCATCAGGCAGCAGCCGAGACCATCCGCTTGGGCGATCGCTGGTATGACATCGTGCTGCCCGACAGTCCCGAAGGTGCGCCCCTGATCCTTGCGCTGCACGGCGGCGGGGGCGACCCCGCACAATTCGCCTCGTCCTCGGGGTTTGGCAGGGCGGCAGCGACCAAGGGTTATGCCGTGGTCTTTCCCGCAGGCTCCGGGCGGCGGGGCGAACGGCTTCTGACATGGAACGGCGGTTACTGCTGCGGCTACGCGGCGCGGCAGGGGGTCGACGACATCGGCTTTCTGAAGCAGGTGATCGCCGACGCCGCGTCCCGCTTCGGTGTCGATGGCACCGGCGTTTACCTGACCGGCATGTCGAACGGCTCGATCATGGCGGAAACCTTTGCCGCGAAGAACCCGCGGCTGGTCCGCGCGGTTGCTGGCGTTTCGGGCACGATGGATACCCGGGCAGTCGCAGTCCGGGGCCAGGTTCCGGCATTGATCATCCACGGCACCGCCGACACGATGGTGCCCTATTCCGGCGGTCAGGGCGACACCAGCCTCACCCGCACCGACTTTGCCTCGGTCGCAGCGGTGGTCGAGGCCTTTCTCGCGCCATGGGGCCGCGTGTCCGGGTCAAGCCGCACTGTCGACCGCAAGGATGACGGCACGTCGGTCGTCGTGACTGACCACGCCAAGGGCGACCGCGTTGTCCTGCGGCTGATCACGGTCGAAGGCGGCGCGCATCACTGGCCTGGTGGTCGCAAGGCCCGCCTTTCTGAAGGCAAGACGCAGGAAATCGACGCGAACACCGAAATCCTGCGGTTCTTCGCCCTGCACCGTTAGGATGTCAGCTCGTAGGCCCGCTCACCATGGACCGACAGGTCGAGACCGTTGGTCTCGGTCTCCAGGTCCACACGCAAGGGCGTGACCAGGGCAACCAGCTTCACCAGAACGAAGGTCACGACGACCGACCATAGCCCCACTACCGCAAGGCCTCCCAGCTGCGCGGCCCAGGTTCCGGCCCCGAAGACCGCAATCATCAATGTGCCGAAGATGCCGCCGACGCCATGCACGGCAAAGACATCCAGCGTGTCGTCGATGCGCAGCTTCGTGCGGATCAGGCTTACCGCCTCCTGACAAAGCACCCCCGCGATGGCGCCGATGATCAGGGCCTCAACCGGCCCGACGAACCCGCTGGCCGGGGTGATCGAGGCAAGCCCCGCGATTGTCCCTGTCACCAGACCGACCAGCGAAGCGCGACCGAACTTGATCCGCTCCCACAGCGCCCAGGTCAGGCTGGCGGCTGCAGCGGACAGATGCGTCACGGTCAGCGCCATCGCCGCCGTCCCGTTCGCGGCCAGCGCCGAGCCCGCGTTGAACCCGAACCAGCCGACCCACAGCATCGCCGCCCCGATCATCACCATCCCCGGTTGATGCGGCGGGGTGGTGCGGTGCGTCCTCGGCCCCAGAAGGACCGCGATCACCAGTGCCGCCAGACCCGCCGTTTCATGCACGACAATCCCGCCCGCAAAATCCCTGACGCCAGTTTCGCCCAGAATGCCGCCATCGGCCAGCATGCCTGCCCCCCAGATCCAATGCGCGACCGGGGCATAGACGACCAGCATCCACAGCGCCGAAAACAGCAGGACAAAGCCGAACCCGATCCGTTCGACATAGGCCCCGATGATCAACGCGGGCGTGATGATCGCGAACGTCATCTGATAGGAAAAGAACAGAACCTCGGGCAGGGTCCCGGTCAGGCTGTCCGCCGTGACCCCGCTCAGGAAGGCTTTTGACAGCCCGCCCCACCAGGCATTGCCACCGCCGAAGGCAATCGAATAGCCCAGGGCAAACCACAACACGCTCATCAGGCAGGCAATGGCAAAGCAGTGCATGAAGACCGACAGCACGTTCCGCGCCCGGACAAGACCGCCGTAGAACAGCGCAAGGCCTGGCAAGGTCATGAACAGGACCAGCGCAGTGGCAATCAGGATAAAGGCCGTATCGGCAGCGTTCATGGTGTCCTCGCAAAAGTGTTTGCGCCGACAAACCGGGATCATCGCGCCCAAGGAAGCGGCAAGTAGCATCTGGGTCGCTCGAAAAAGCGGCAATCTTTGCAATGCCCGAAAAATGGGCATCTTGTGGGGGTACTTGCTGCAACCAGCGGCGGTTTTTGGATCAGGTGATCGCCTGCGAAATCAGCCCCAGCGCATGCGCCGTCGCCGCCTTGCGCACCTTGGCCCGGCCCTGAGCGCCGAACTCGACCGTTTCGGTTACGGTTGCTCGCCCACGGCGCGCAAGGCCAAAGCAGACCCGCCCCTCAGGCTTGAACTCTGATCCGCCGGGGCCAGCGATGCCGGTGACCGAGACCGCAAGGTCCGCTGCGGACTGCGCCAGCGCGCCCTCGGCCATTTCGCGGGCCACGGTCTCGGACACCGCGCCATGCGCCGCAAGCGTTTCGGGCGAGACCCCCAGAAGCTCGATCTTCGCGGCATTGGAATAGGTGACAAAGCCGCGCTCGAACACGTCCGACGACCCTGCCACGTCCGTCAGGGCCGCCGCGACCATCCCCCCGGTGCAGCTTTCGGCCGTGGCGATCTTCAGGCCCCAGTAGCGGGCCTCGGACAGCAGCTTCTCGACACTTAGCCCAGCCATGGCCTCACGACTCCATGATAGACGCCCGCCAGACCCGTCGAGACGACTCCGGCGAAAAGCCCGGCCCAAAGATCGTCCAGCATCACCCCGGCCGTGCTGCTCATCCGGTCGGCCCGGCCCACCAGCCAGGGCTTCCAGATGTCAAACAGGCGGAACAGCAGGAACGGCGCGACCCAGCCCGGCCAGGCCCCGAACAGAAGGTCGGGCACATCGTGCCGCCACAGCGGAATCACTGTGAAGGACAGCGCCAGCAACTGCCCGGCAACCTCGTCGATCACGATCTCGGGCGGGTCTTCGCCCGGGCGTTCGGCCAGATAGCGCGGCACCGCCCAGAAGCCCAGGACCGTCGCCACGACAAACCCGACCGGCACCGCCAGCGCCCAGCCCGCCTGATAGGCCGCCACCGCCAGCACCACGGTGATAGCACTCGCCCAGGTGCCAGAGGCCGGCCGCAGATGCCCTGCGCCGAAGAAGGTCGCGATGACCGCGATCATGTCCGCACCAGCGTTGCGGTTGCAAGGGCCGCGATCCCTTCCTCGCGCCCGGTGAATCCCAGCCTTTCCGACGTCGTGGCCTTCACCGAAACGCGGCCCGCCTCGACCTCCATGATCCGCGCCAATTCCGCTTGCATTGCAAGGGCATGTGGGCCGATCTTCGGGCGCTCGCAAACCAGCGTCACATCACAGTTCCCCAGCCGATACCCGCGTTCACGCGCCAGCCCGATGGCATGGCTCAGGAAGATGTGGCTCGCCGCCCCCTTCCACTGCGGCTCGGACGGCGGGAAATGCCGCCCGATATCGCCCTCCGCCAGCGCGCCATAGATCGCATCCGTCAGCGCGTGCATCCCCACATCCGCGTCGGAATGGCCCAGAAGCCCGCGCGCATGAGGCACATTCACCCCACATAACCAGACATGATCGCCCTCGCAAAAGGCGTGCACGTCATAGCCGTTCCCGATCCGCACATCCATCTCGCGCCCCTTCAGGATCGCCTCGGCCCGGACAAAATCGCCGGGATAGGTCAGCTTCAGATTGTTTTCCTCGCCCTCGACGATGGCCACGTCAAGCCCCGCCGCCCTGGCGACCTCGACGTCATCCGCCGCCCCGCCCTGATGCGCAAGATGAGCCGCCAATATCGGCGCAAATCGGAAGGCCTGCGGTGTCTGTGCGCGAAAGAGGCCCGCGCGGTCCACGGTGCCCGCGACCCGACCGTTCACCCCGCGCCAAAGTGCATCCGTGACCGGCAAGGCCGGGGCCGCCCCGTCCTGTTCCTCCAACGCCGCGACCAGCCGCCCGATCAACGCCCGGCTGACCAGGGGCCGCGCGCCGTCATGGATCAGCACCGCCTCGACCCCGGAGCCCTCCAGCGCCCGCAGGCCCGCCAGGACCGATGCCTCGCGCGTGGCACCGCCGTCGACGAACGGCACGCCGATGCCCTCCGCCAACCCCCGGTCGTCAGGATGGATGACCAGCAGCACCTGCATCCCTGCGAAGGCCGCAAGCGCATGGGCCACAACCGGCTTTCCGGCCAGAGATTGCCACTGCTTGGGCAAAGCACCACCCATGCGGCTGCCGCGACCGGCGGCAACTATGATGACGGCTGTGCGCATGTGGGCCTCCTTTGCGTCCTGCCTAATCCAGCCGGACCTGCATGACAATCTGGCGCTTGCACGGGCTGATTGCACAAAAATTGTGCATCGCATGTTTTTCAGTCATAATCCCGCCGCGCGACCTTGGTCGCACCCCCCTTTGCGGATTACCTCCTGATCAGTTGCACAAGGATAAGGCTTTGCCCGTTCCCCTCGGTCCGCTGTCACTTGACCCGCCGGTTTTCCTCGCGCCTTTGGCCGGGATCACCGACCTGCCGTTCCGCAGGCTGGTGGCGCGATTCGGGGCGGGCCTTGTCGTCAGCGAAATGGTGGCCTCGGCCGAGGTTGTCCGCGCCCAGCCCGAAGCCCGCGCCCGGGCAGAACTGGGGTTTGGTGAACAGGCCACTTCGGTCCAGCTTGCCGGCCGCGACCCATACTGGATGGCCGAAGGCGCAAAGTTTGTCGAAGGGCAGGGTGCGCGTATCATCGACATCAACATGGGCTGCCCGTCCAAACGCGTGACGACCGGCCTCTGCGGGTCAGCCCTCTTGCGGGATCTCGACCTGGCGCTGACCGTGATCGAGGCCGTGGTGAAGGCGGTGACGGTCCCCGTCACGCTGAAGACCCGCCTGGGCTGGGACGACACCCTGCACAACGCGCCCGACCTTGGCCGCCGTGCCGAAGCCGCCGGCGTCCAGATGATCACCATCCACGGTCGCACCCGCTGCCAGTTCTACAAGGGGCACGCCGACTGGGCCGCCATCCGCGCGGTGAAAGAGGCCGTGACAATCCCGGTCATCGCCAACGGCGACATCACCGACACCACGTCTGCCCGCGAGGCGCTGCGCCTTTCTGGCGCAGACGGCGTGATGATCGGGCGCGGCGCGCAGGGCGCCCCCTGGAAGCTCGCGCAGGTGGCACATGAGCTTTACGGCATGCCCGCCCCGATGATTCCCGAAGGCGGGCGCCTGGGTCGGATGATCCTCGATCACTACGACGACATGCTGACCTTCTACGGTCGCGAGCTTGGGCTTCGGATGGCCCGCAAACATCTGGGCTGGTATCTCGAAGAAGCGGGTCTCCCCCATGCCCGCGAGGCGATCCTTACCTCCATCGACCCTGCCGAAGTGATCCTGCTTCTCGAGCAGGCGTTCGCGGAACTGGAGTTGGCCGCATGACGTACCGTGCGCCTTACCCGGTGCCCGGCGTGATCTGGGCGTCTCTGCCGTTTCCAACCCTGCTGATCGGTCCCGCCGCGACGATTCTTGAAGTCAACCCGGCGGCAGAGACCTTCCTCAACACCTCGCAGAAAAGCCTGGTCGGCCAGCCCGTCTTCGACCGCCTGTCGATCGAAGCCCCGATGGAAGAGGCGATGTCCCGCGTCCGCGCCAACCAGTCGCCGCTGAACATCAACGACGTCGACGTGACCACCGGCGAAAAGCCCCCGGTGCAGTGCACGATCCACCTCGCGCCGATGCACGACAATCCCGACATCATGATGTTGATCCTGTCGCCCCGGGAACTCGCCGACCGCCTTGGCCGGTCGATGGGGGCAAAGACCGCCGCACGTTCTGCGATCGGCATGGCGGAAATGCTGGCGCACGAGATCAAGAATCCGCTCGCCGGGATTTCTGGTGCGGCACAGCTTCTGTCGATGAACCTGTCGCCAGAAGACCAGGAAATGACTGACCTGATCGTGGAAGAGACCCGCCGCATCGTGAAGCTTCTGGAACAGGTCGAACAGTTCGGCAATATCCGCCCACCGGACCGCAAGCCGGTGAATATCCACGACGCCCTTGACCGTGCGAGAAAGTCCGCGCTGGTCGGCTTTGCCGCACACATGACCATTGTCGAGGATTATGACCCCTCGCTTCCGTCCACTTTCGCCGACAGCGACCAGTTGATGCAGGTCTTCCTGAACCTGATCAAGAATGCGGCCGAAGCCTGCCGGACAGGGGGCACGATCCGCCTGCACACCTTCTACGATCTGTCGCTGCGGCTGCGCCGAAAAGACGGTATTTCTGGCGCGCTGCCGCTGAACATCGAGATCATCGACGACGGCCCCGGCATCAAGCCCGAGATCGCCGCCTCGATCTTCGAGCCCTTCGTTTCGGGCCGAGAAAACGGCACCGGCCTCGGCCTCGCGCTCGTCTCGAAAATCATCTCCGACCATGACGGCTGGATCACTGTCGATTCCACCCCCGGTCGCACCGTGTTCCGCGTGTCGCTGCCCATGGCCCCGCGCGAGAAGAAAAAGGAAATCCGCTGATGGATGGCACCATCCTTGTCGCTGACGACGACCGCACGATCCGCACGGTCCTGACCCAGGCGCTCACCCGCGCTGGCTGCAAGGTCCACGCGACCTCCAGTCTGATGACGCTGATGCGATGGGTCGAGGAAGGGAAGGGCGACCTTGTGATCTCGGACGTGATCATGCCCGACGGCAACGGTCTCGACGCGCTTCCGCGGATTGCCAAGATGCGCCCCGGGCTGCCGGTGATCGTGATCTCGGCGCAGAACACGATCATGACCGCGATCCAGGCGGCCGAGGCCGAGGCCTTCGATTACCTGCCCAAACCCTTCGACCTGCCCGACCTGATGAAACGCTCTGCCAAGGCGTTGGACCAGAAGCGCCGTGCTGCAAAGGTGGTTGTCGCCCCGCGCGAGCCCGGCGACGACCTGCCGCTCGTCGGCCGCACTCCCGCCATGCAAGCGCTGTACCGGTTGGTGGCGCGGGTGATGAACACCGAGCTTGCGGTCCTGATCACTGGCGAAAGCGGCACCGGCAAGTCCCTTATTGCCCGGGCGATCCATGACTTCTCCGACCGCCGGACTTTGCCCTTTGTTGTGGCGCAAGCCGCCGACCTTGCAGGCATCGACGGCCCCGCGACGCTGCTTTCCCGGGCCCGTGGCGGGTCTGTCGTCTTTGACGAAGTCGCCGACTTCGATGCCGACACGCAAGGTCGCGTCGTCCGGATGCTGGATATCCTCGGCGACAAGGCCCCGCGCGTGATGGCCACCAGCCAGACCGACCTTTCTGCCCGGATGGAAGCGGGCCTGTTCCGCCAGGACCTTTACTATCGCCTTGGAGGCGTGACCCTGCACGTGCCCTCCTTGCGCGAACGGGTCGAGGATATCCCCCTTCTGGCCGACCATTTCCTTGCCAAGGGCGAACGTGATCTTGGCGCGGTCCGGCGGCTTTCGCAGGGGGCAGCCGACCTTGTCCGTGCCTATTCCTGGCCGGGCAACGTGCGCCAACTGGAAAACACCATTCGCCGCCTTCTGGTGACTGCCTCCGAAACCGACATCGCCCGCTCCGAGGTGGAACTGGTGCTCGGCCAGCAGCCCAGCCCCGAACCCCTGACTGGCGTGGGCGAGAGCGACAAGCTTTCCGCCTCGGTTGCCCGGCATCTCAAGCGCTATTTCGACCTGCATGGCGGCCAATTGCCGCCCCCCGGCGTCTACCAGCGCATCCTGCGCGAGGTCGAAATGCCGCTGATCGAGATTGCGCTGGACGCCACCGCAGGCAACCAGGCGAAATGCGCCGATCTTCTGGGGATCAACCGCAATACCCTTCGCAAGAAGATCACCGAACTCGACATCCGTGTGACCCGTCGGCGTAAGTTGATGTAGCGGCGCAACGCCTACCTGTGTCTTTTGGGTTTCACCCCGCCGCACAGCTAGATATAGTGGCCAACGGGGGGCCAACCCCCGGCTGACGGGCAGGGCAGGGTGGATCGGGCGGTAACCAAGGATGTCTGGCTGCGGTTTTCCCGCCTGCGTCGGCAGCGGCGGGTGCAGACGACGGTTACGCTTGGCATCGTGTTTCTTGGACCGGTGCTGGCCGTCCTGACCTTCCTCGCGCTCGGGCCGTTGAACCGGGGGGCCGCTTCGCCCGCGCTGCGCCTGATTCTGCTGGCGGACCTGATCTACGTCCTTGTCATCGCGGCCCTCGTCCTTGCCCGGGTCGCCCGGCTGATCGCCGACCGTCGGTCCCGATCCGCCGGATCGCGGCTGCACATGCGGCTCTCGGGCGTCTTCATGCTGATCGCGTTGGTCCCGACCGTCCTCGTCGCCGTCTTTGCCGTCCTGTCGATCAACATCGGCCTTGAAGGCTGGTTCTCGGACCGCGTGCGGTCCGTCGTCGGCTCCTCTCTCTCTGCCGCCCAGGCCTATGAGGCGGTGCAGCGCGACGACCTTGCCGCCGATGTGGTCACCCTTGCGGGATACCTGAACGACGCCAAACGCCAGAACACCTTCCTGCGCGACGACCAGCTGCGCCCGCTTTTGTCCCAGGCGCAGGCCGTGGTCCAGCGCGGGTTGAAGGAAGCCTACCTCGTCGATGGCATGGGGGTGCTGAAGACCCGGGGCGAACGTTCCTATCTTTTCGATTTTGAAGCCTTGACCGAGGAACACCTGAAACTGGCCCGCGAAGGCAACACCGTCCTGATCCCCGACTGGTCGAACAACGAGTTTCGCGCGCTGGTCCTTCTGGACGCCTATCCCGACCGCTACCTCTACGTCACGCGGGCGGTGGACGGCTCGATCCTGTCGCTGCTCGACGAAACCCAGGAAACCGTCCAGCTTTACAACCAGCTTGAATCCGAGCGCGGCCGCTTGCTGTTCAACTTCGGTCTGATCTACCTCGGATTCGCGCTGATCCTGATTCTGGCGGCGATCTGGCTGGGCCTCTGGTTCGCCGAACGCCTCTCGCGTCCTGTTGGGCGGCTTGCCGGAGCGGCAGAGCGCGTGGGTCAAGGCGATCTGGATGTGCAGGTCATGGAAGAGGAAGGCGATGACGAGATCGCCTCGCTTGGTCGACTTTTCAACCAGATGACCCGCCAGCTGAAAGGCCAGCGCGAAGCTTTGGTCGAAAGCCACGCACAGACTGAAACCCGCGGCCGATTGTTCGATTCCGTCTTGTCGAACGTCACCGCCGGGGTCATCGGCCTTGATCCGGACGGCGACATCGACTTCGTGAACCGCGCCTCTGAACGGCTTCTCGACCTTTCCGGTCGCCAGGTCGACACTCCCATTGCCGCCGCCGTCCCCGAATTTGCAGCGCTTTTCGATCGTCTTCGCAACGGCACCGGCAGCGCTGTGCAGGAAGAGGTTCGCCTGACCCGCAGGGGCAAGCTGGAAAGCCTTCTCGTCCGCATGTCCACCCGCCGCAGCGACGCGGGCGACCTTGAAGGCTTTGTGGTGGCCTTCGATGATGTGACCGATCTTGTCTCGGCGCAGCGCATGGCCGCCTGGGGCGACGTCGCCCGGCGCATCGCGCACGAGATCAAGAACCCGCTGACCCCGATCCAGCTTTCCGCCGAACGCATCAAACGCAAGTTCGCGACCCAGGTCCGCGACCATGAGGATCTGGAGCAATACACCGATGTCATCATCCGCCAGACCAATGACCTGCGCCGGATTGTCGATGAATTCTCCAAATTCGCCCGGATGCCCGAACCCGACCGCCGCGATTGCGACCTTGCGGCGTTGCTGAAAGGTGCGGTCCTCTTGCAGGAAAACGGCCAGCCCGGCGTCCGCTTCATCAAGGACATCCCCGCAGGCGAACTGCATCTGGAACTGGACGCAACGATGATCGGTCAGGCCTTCACGAACCTTATCAAGAACGCCGGGGAAGCGATTGAAAGCTTTCAGGAAAAGTCCAGCCCGATCGGCTTTTCGCCGGAAATCCGCATCGCGCTTACCGTCGACGACAGCGAAGCTGTGATCCGCATCATGGACAACGGCACCGGCTTGCCGCCTGACCGTGCGCGACTGTTCGAGCCCTACGTCACCACCCGCGAAAAGGGCACCGGCCTTGGCCTGCCCATCGTCAAGAAGATCATCGAGGAACACGGCGGCACGCTTGCCCTTCTCGACGCCCCGGTCTTCGAAGGCAACGACCATCCGGGAGCCCTTGCCGAAATCCGGCTGCCCCGCACCCCGCGCAAGCGTTCGCGCACACACATTCCCCTGGGCGCCGCTCCCCCCGAGAAGCCCAACGTCAAGGAGGCCCAGACATGAGCATTCTCATCGTCGATGACGAACAGGACATCCGCGAACTGATCGGCGACATTCTGCGCGACGAAGGCTATACGACCCGCCTCGCCGCCAATTCTGACGACTGCATGGCAGAAATCAACGCCGACGCCCCGGCGCTGATGATCCTCGACATTTGGCTCAAGGACAGCCGGATGGACGGAATCGACATTCTCAAAACAGTAAAGCGAGACAATCCCGACATTCCCGTCGTGATTATCTCTGGCCATGGAAACATTGAAATCGCTGTCGCTGCGATCAAACAGGGGGCTTACGATTTCATTGAAAAGCCGTTCAATATTGATCAGCTGATGGTCGTCGTCGCCCGCGCGATGGAAACTGCGCGCCTCCGCCGCGAGAACCAGGAACTGCGCCGTCGCGATGTCACATCGTCCGAAATGGTCGGCTCATCGCTGGCCTTCAAGACGCTGAAAGCCAACCTCGACAAGGTCACCAAGTCCAACGCCCGCGTGATGCTTGCGGGCGAACCCGGGACCGGCAAGGAAATGGCGGCCCGCTACATCCACATGCACTCCAACCGCGCCGCAGCGCCGTTCATCACCGTATCCTCGGCCTCGATCGAGCCGGACCGGATGGAAGAGGTCCTCTTCGGCCGTGAAACCCCCGAACGCGGGGTCGAGCCCGGCCTTCTGGAACAGGCGCACGGCGGGATCGTCTATTTCGACGAGGTCGCGGATATGCCGCTTGGCACGCAGGGAAAGATTCTCCGCGTCCTGACCGAACAGCAGTTCACCCGCGCGGGAGGGGCCGACAAGGTGCGTGTCGATCTTCGCGTGATCTCTTCCACCTGCCGCGACCTGCGTGCGGAAATCAGCCTCGGTCGCTTCCGGCAAGAACTTTACGACCGCCTGAACGTCGTCCCGATCACAGTCCCCTCGCTGGCAGCCCGGCGCGAGGATGTGCCGGAATTGACCCGGCATTTCATCGACTGGTTCCACCGGACCCAGGGCTTGCCCAACCGCGCGCTCTCGGACGAGGCCAACACCGTCCTGCAGACGCTGCCCTGGCCCGGAAACATCCGCCAGCTGAGAAACGTGATCGAACGAATTCTGATCCTCGGGGACAGCACAGGCCCGATCGAAACGACCGAGATTCCCGGCACAGAGCCGAAACCCGAGGCCGAATCCTCGCTGTCTTTCTCGGGCACCATCGCGACATTGCCCTTGCGCGAAGCGCGCGAGCTTTTCGAACGCGAGTATCTCTTGACGCAAATCAACCGCTTTGGCGGAAACATCAGCCGGACGGCCAGCTTTGTCGGCATGGAACGCTCGGCACTGCACCGCAAGCTGAAGTCGTTGGGCGTCGTCGGATCCACGCGCGGGGGCAGGGGGTTCGCCGAGTTCGAGGAATAGCCCCGCGACCTAAAGCTCCCGGAACCGCTTTTCCTGCCGCGCGGTCCAGCGGACGTTCAGGCTGTGACCATTCTCGGTCTCTTCCTCGTCCTGCACCACGCCTTCCTGATGCAGCCAGGCCCGCTTGCGGCCCTCGGCAAAGGACAAGGTGAGCATCCGCTCGGATTTTTCCTCGTCGAAGGCTTGGGCGATGGCAGCCAGAAGCACTTCGATCCCTTCACCGGTCAGCGCGGAAATCGGAAAAACACGGTCACGGCCTTCGGAATTCACGGCAAGGGCTGCGCGGCCCGACGGGTCGACAAGGTCGAGCTTGTTCCAGACCTCGAACATCGGAACCGACGGCTTCACGCCCAGCGACGTCAGGATTTCGGCCACGTCCTGCGCCTGTTCAGCCGTTTCCGGATGGCTGATGTCGCGAACATGCAGGACAAGATCGGCCTCTAGCACCTCTTCCAGCGTCGCCCGAAAGGCAGCGACCAGCTGGGTCGGCAGGTCCGAGATGAAGCCCACCGTGTCCGATGCGATGATCTTGCGGCCCGCACTCCCATTTTCCGACGGCAGGACAATCCCGCGCATCGTGGGGTCCAACGTGGCGAACAGCATGTCCTTGGCCAGCACCTCGGCCCCGGTCATCCGGTTGAACAGCGTGGATTTGCCCGCGTTGGTGTAGCCCACGATGCAACTCGCGGGTCCGAACCACCTTGTCCAGCTGCCGCTTCAGGCGGATGACCTGATCGTCGATCGCCCGACGGTCGCTCTCGATCTGGGTTTCCCCCGGGCCGCCGACAAAGCCGAAACCGCCGCGCTGCCGTTCCAGGTGGGTCCAGGCGCGGACCAGACGGGTCCGCTGATAGCTCAGCGCCGCAAGCTCGACCTGCAGCACACCTTCGCGGGTCCGGGCACGGTCGGCGAAGATCTCAAGGATCAGCGAGGTGCGGTCCAAAAGCTTGACGCCCCAAGCCTTCTCCAGATTGCGCTGCTGCACCGGTGAGACGCTGCCATCCACCAGCACCAGCCCGATCTCGTCAGCCGCGAACCGCTGCTTCAGTTCGTCCACCTTGCCCGAACCGAGAAGCGTTCCCGGATGCACGCGCGACAGACGCACGACCTCGGACCCGCGCACGTCGAGTTCCGGCAACGCCGCGGCCAGTGCCACGGCTTCGGCCAGACCGTGTTCCGGCAAGCGCCGGGAAGTCGCCGATTTCAGCGCCGGGTGCAGCACATAGGCCCGGGTTGCCGCCACTGCTGTGTCGCGCAGACGGTTACCCGCCCGGTCGGACAGAAGATCGGCGTCGTACTGCGGATCCTGTTGGATCAGTCTTCCCCTTCGTAAAGGCTGATCGGAGCGCCCGGCATGATGGTCGAGATCGCATGCTTGTAGACCAGCTGCGATTGCCCATCGCGGCGTAGAAGCACGCAGAAATTGTCAAACCATGTGATCACGCCCTGCAGCTTGACGCCGTTGATCAGGAAGATCGTTACCGGAACCTTGGCTTTGCGAACGTGGTTTAGAAAGGCGTCCTGCAGGTTTTGCTTGTCAGCGGCCATCGTTGTTGTGCCTTGTTTTTCTAGCGCTTCACTGTCGCGTCGTGGTCGTTTGTCGTTAAGCCCTGTCTTAACCGCCAATAACGGTTCCTTTAAGTATGGAGTGGGCGGGCAGGAGTTTCCAGCGCAAAAATCAGGCTGTTATGGGCAGTTTTGACCGGATCAGCGCCGACCCCTGCCCGGCAGGATCAAAGCAAGAATCGCCAAGGTCTCCAGCCGCCCGACGATCATCGCCAGTCCAAGGATCAGCTTCACCGGGTCCGAAAGGGCGGCATAAAGGATAGGCTCGGCCGCGCCGATCTCGGCCAGTTGGCCCGATGTCGTCAGGCTGGCGATAGCCAGAACCATGCCCTCTTCGAAAGCAACGCCCGCCAGCATCAGGAAGGCCATCACGATTGCAATTGAGGTGGCAAACAGCATGAAGAACACCCAGGCCAGCTGTGCGCCTTCGCGCCGCATCCGGCGCGCATCTGCGCCGCCGCGCCCGATGGAGTTCGGGTGAATGATCTTGTCCAGCTCGCGTTCGCCATGGCGCAAAAGCGCGTGGACGCGCAACAGCTTGACCCCACCCGCCGTGGTTGCCGTGCCCCCGCCGATGATGGCAAGCCCCAGCAAGACCAGCCCGGGCGTGCCGATCCCGGACCAATCCGCAGCCGTCTGCCAGTCGGTCGAAATATAGCCCGTCGTGGTCAGAAACGAGGCGGCCGTGAACAGGATGCCCCAGAGCGACGACAAGGCATCCGCCTCGACAATCTCACCCGCCTCTCTGGCGACGAACCAGTGTCGCGAGAACAGAAGCAGAGTGACGATCAGCAGCAAAAGCGCTGCAAGACGAAGCTCGGGGTCCTGCAACAGCGGTCGACGGTTCTCGGCGATCCGGATGCCCGGCAGGGCGCGGCGGGTGATCGCGAACACAAAGCAGAAGAACACAGCGATCTCGCCTGACACCCCGGCCCCCGACGCCTGGAACGCCACCTGCCCGGTGATGCCCGAAGTGGAAAGCGTGCCCATCGCATGGATCAGGGCCGCAGTTCCGGTCTCGCCCAGGATCAGCAGCATGCACCACAACACCACCGTGATCGCCGTGTAGACCGGGAACAGCATCAGCGCAAAACGGGTCAGCCGCTGCTGCGGATTGGCCGTCCGGGTGACCTGGGCGGTGCCCATAGCACCCCGACCAGGAACACGGCCCGAGACGACCTCGGTCCCGCCCAGGTTCAATGGGGCAAGGATCGCATAGGCCGCAAGCAGCGTCAGAAACCCGCCGAACCAGCCGACCGTCGCGCGCCACAGGTGGACGGCATCGGCCAGCCGGTCCGGCACATAGACCGTGGCCCCGGTTGTGGTGAAGGACGACACCATCTCGAACCAGGCATTCAGCAGCGTGGTATCGGGCAGGGCCTCGGTCAGCGGAAGGGCGAGTGCGAAGGGCAGTGCGGCATACGCCAGCACAAGGGCCGCAAGATGGCTTCGCGCCGGGTCGCGGGGTGCATAGGCCGCGGTCGCGATGCCCAGCATCACCGTGATCACCAGCAGGATCAGCGCGGAATACATGAAATCGCGGGCGTGCGCATAGTCATCAGCCCCGAACGCATATAGTGCAGGCAAGAGGGTGATCGCCCCGGAAAATCCCAGAAGGACGACCAGAAGCGGCAGTTCGGCAAGCCGCGCCAGCATCAGAAGAAATCGATCGAGACTTGCAGCAGACGCTCCACTTCGGGCACGTCCTTTGCCATGGCGAACAGTGCAATGACATCGCCCGTTTCGATCCGCAGGTCCCCGGTCGGCTTCATGACCTTGTCGCCCTTCATGACCGCCCCGACCAGCACACCCTCGGGAAACTCGATGTCCCGAACGAGACGCCCGGCCAACGGCGAGGTGGACAGCACCTGCGCCTCGATCATCTCGGCCTCGGCATCGCCGATCGAATAGACCGCGCGCACCCGACCATGGCGGATGTGGCGCAGAATGGACGAAACGGTCGTGGCGCGGGGGTTGATGTAAGCGTCGATATCCAAAGGTGCCATCAGCGGCGCCAGTGTGGGGTCGTTGACCAGTGCAATGGTCATCTGGCAACCAGCTTGCTTGGCGCGGACGGCGACCAGCAGGTTGGTCTTGTCGTCGTCGGTCACCGCCAGAATCGCATCGGCACGGTCGACCGAGGCCTCCATCAGAAGGTCGATGTCCATGCCGTCACCGTTCAGAACGATGGTCCGCTCCAGCGCATCGGCGGCCGCTTCGGCCGTCGGGCGATGCTTTTCGATGATCTTGGCGCGAACGCGGTCGGTGCGGGCTTCCAGCGCGCGGGCGACCGCGAGCCCGACGTTGCCGCCGCCGACGATGACGATGCGCTCCTGCTTCTTCGTTTTCTTGCCAAAGATTTCCAGTGCGCGGTTCACATCCTCGAACTGGGTAAAGACATAGATCTGGTCGTCGGCAAGCAGCTGGTCGCCGGGGTCGGGGGCGAACAACCGATCTTCGCGCCGGATGCCCACCACGATGGCGCGCAAGGTCGAGAAGAGCTCGTTCAGCTGGCGCAGCGGCGTGTTCAGGACCGGACAGTCCTCGGTCAACTGGATCCCCAGAAGCTGCGCGCGGCCCCCCATGAAGCTTTCGGTGTCGAATGTCGCAGGTGCTGCCAGCCGCTGCAGCGCGGCCTCGGCCACCTCGCGTTCGGGGCTGATCACCACGTCGATGGCCAGCCCGTCCGTGTTCGTCAGGTTGCCGTATAGTGGGTCCAGGTAGTTCTGCGCCCGAATGCGGGCGATCTTGCGGGTGATGTTGAAGACGGTATGCGCCACCTGACAGGTGACCATGTTCACCTCGTCCGAATGCGTCGCGGCAATCAGCATGTCGGCATCGCGCGCCCCGGCCTTTTCCAGCACATCGGGGTGGCTGGCAAAGCCGACCACGCCCTGGACGTCCAGCGTGTCCGTGGCCCGGCGCACAAGATCGGCATTCATGTCGACCAGCGTGACGTCGTTCTTCTCGCCGGACAGGTGCCGGGCGATCTGCCAGCCGACCTGACCCGCCCCGCAGATGATGACCTTCATCAGACCTCCCGCGAACTCCCGTCGCTGCATCCCTGCATGTCAGATCGGGGGGCAGGGGTCAATCCGAAGGGGCCCCCGGTCGCGCGGCGAAGTGTTAAGAGATCCTGAACGCTCGCAGCCAAGCCCTTGATTTTCCTCGCACGGGAAAAGTGCCCACGCGCGGGCACTTACTCCGCCGGGGTCAGCACCATCACCCCCGCCGCGACATCGGGATGTATTCCCCCCGCCGCCACAGCTCTCCCAGGTCGTCGTAGTGCCGCGACAACGGATGCCCCGACTGCCCCGTAGCGGTGATGAAGACCGATGAATCCGGGTCGGCGAAATCATAGACCCCGCGATACCCCGCCGAGTGCACGTTC
Source organism: Paracoccaceae bacterium (assembly GCA_009773055.1). GTDB lineage: Bacteria > Pseudomonadota > Alphaproteobacteria > Rhodobacterales > Rhodobacteraceae > Tabrizicola. Next base: position 16,122 of record WOUW01000034.1, on the reverse strand, counting down.
TGGAACGGCTCCGGCCCGGTCCCCCGCGTCACCCCCCGCATCAGCGTGTCGTCCCCGCCGCTGGTCGACTGCCGGATGTTGACGAAATACTTCAGGAACGGCACATCACCCAGCACCGGGTGATCATGCACCGCAAGGTGCGCATCTCCCCAGCGCCAGCTTTCCAGATTGTCGCCATACTTCTCGGTCAGCTCCAGCAGCGCCTCGTCCAGTGCGATCCGCGCGATGTCGGTGCAGCTTTCCACCGCCGCCGACTGGATCACATCACACCAGACGCCGGCCCCACCAACGTTGCGATAGACCCGCTCGATGAACACCGGCGAAATATGAGTGAAGCTGTCGGCCATCGCCCCCAGCTCATCCCGGATCAGCCGGTCCATCACCGCCCGCATCCAGGCCTCGGCGATCAGCGGCTCTGGCAGATGCTCGTTCATCTCGCCGTTCCATTCCGACAGCAGGACCAGCGCCCGTTGCCGCAATTCCTCCGGCGTGCCCTCTGGCGCCGCTTCGCCAGTGAACCACAGATCGGCACCGATCAGTGGCAAAAGCGACCGCGCCGTCGGGTTGACCGTGTCGAGCTGCGCCTCGATAAAGCTCTCCCGCGTGTGCACCTCGCGCGCCTGCATCAGCGTCAGCCAGCGCTGGATCCGCTGCGTGTCGCCCCAGTCAAAGCTGACGTGCTTCGGAAAGGGCCGGTCAACCGTCTTGTTGTTGGTATTGCCCAGAAGGCCCGAGGTCGGGTCGCGGAAGACCGGGTTGTCGGTGTAGGGCAGGATGCCCCTGAACCCCACGGCAGGGTCCGACCCCAGCGCGGGCAGCCGCCCCTGCGACGGATGGGCCGCATCCCGCGCCGGAATCGCCCCCATCACCTGCATCGCGATCCCTGTCTGGTCCGCCAACATCACGTTCTGCGCCGGGGCCACCACCAGTTTGCCCGCCTCCAGCGCCTCGGGAATGCCCTGCGACCGCATAAGAGCCATCGCCCCGCTGATCGAGGTGTCCTTGCCCGACAGCGCCGTCCAGCTGATCGCCGCCACATGGCCCTCGGGCGTGATCGAGCCGAGGTCATAGTGCCCCCCCGGCAGGATCGGCCCGTTCCGCGACCAGCGCAAAGTCAGCGTCACCGGATCGCTGTCCTTGACCTTGATGATCGACTGGCGGTTCTCGAACTTCGCCCAACCGTCCGGTGTCTGGTATTCCTCTGGGTTTGCCGGGTTCAACGCCTCGATCACCACGTCCTGATCGTCGACATAAGCCGTGGTCAGCCCCCAGCCCAGCTTTTCCGACCGCCCGACCAGCACGACGGGCACGCCCGGGATCGTGCCGCCAATCACACCGCCCGATTGCAGTTCCAGCCGCGCCAGATACCAGATCGTAGATCGTCGGCGCGGTAAGTCCCAGATGGGGGTCATTCGCCAGAAGGCTGCCCCCCGCAGCCGACCGCCCCGGCATGGCCGCCCAGGAATTCGACGCCCCGGCCATCCCCGGGTCCGCGACCGGGGAAAACGGGCCTTCAGCAAACTCCAGGGGCTTTGAGGACGGCACCACCCCGGGCACCAACGACGCATAGTCGGGCAGCGCGGCAACACCCTGGCTTGGGTCATCCGGCAGGATGTCGGCCAATCGCTCGGGCGACAACAGCAGCGACACCCGCGCCCGCAGGACTTCGGTCTGCAAGGACCCGGACAGCTGCAGAGCCATCAACTTCAGGATTGCGATGGAATCCGCCGGGGCCCAGGCGGAAATCTCCGGCTCGAACAGAAAGAACTCGGGCGCGCCTCGACCCCGCGCGCCGCTGTTCACTTCCCCGATCCAGGCATTCACCCCTGCTGCATAGGCCTCAAGCGCCCGGCTGGTCTGGCCGTCCTGCACCTCGACCGATTGCAGTGCCAGGCCATACAGATCATAGCGCCGCATCAGCTCGTCGACCTTGACCGTCGCCGGCCCGAAGATTTCCGACAGCCGTCCCTGCGCCGTGCGCCGCAGCATCGTCATCTGCCACAGCCGGTCCTGTGCATGGGCGAAGCCCAAGGCATAGAACACATCTTCGTCCGTCTTTCCGAAGATATGCGGCACGTTGTCGTTATTGCGCACGATCTCAACCGGGGCAGAGATCCCGGCGACAGTGAAATCCTCGTTATAGTCGACGAGCGACCGCGACAGGATGTAATAGGCCAGCAAGGCTGCGACCACACCCAGGGCAAAAAGCCCCGAGACGATCCGGATCAGCCAGCGAAAAGCGGTCAGCATTGGGGCCTGTCCTTGACGACGGGAAGCGGATCGGTTCCTAGTCCAAGCGCCGGTGAAGGGCAACATGCAGGGGGCGCGTATGGCGAAGGTTGCATTTCTTGGACTGGGAGTCATGGGGTTCCCGATGGCCGGGCATCTGGCTGCCAAGGGGAATGACGTGACGGTCTACAACCGCACCCCCGCCAAAGCCGAAGCCTGGGTCGCCCGGCACAAGGGCACGTTCGCCGCAACACCGGCCAAGGCGGCGAAGGGGGCCGAGTTCGTGATGGCCTGTGTCGGCAACGACGACGACCTGCGTCAGGTCTGCACTGGTCCGGATGGGGCCTTTTCGACGATGTCGCCCGGCGCGGTCTTTGTCGATCATACGACGGTTTCTGCCACGATCACCCGCAAGCTCGCCGGGCAGGCCGCTGCGGCGGGTCTTGTCTTCATTGATGCCCCGGTGTCCGGGGGGCAGGCCGGGGCCGAGAACGGCCCGCTGTCCATCATGTGTGGTGGAGACCCGGCCGACTACGCAAGGGCCGAACCCGTGATGGCCGCCTACGCCCGTATCTGCCGCTTGATCGGGTCCAGCGGAGCGGGGCAACTGGCCAAGATGATGAACCAGATCTGCATCGCAGGCCTGATGCAAGGCCTGTCCGAGGCGTTGGCTTTCGGCCAGAAGGCGGGCCTCGACGGCGAGAAAGTTGTCGAAGTGATCTCTCAGGGTGCCGCAGGGTCCTGGCAGATGGCCAACCGCCACAAGACCATGCTGAAGGACGAATTCGAATTCGGCTTCGCCGTAGACTGGATGAGGAAGGACCTTGGCATCTGCCTCGACACCGCCGACGATATTGGCGCGCGCCTGCCGGTCACTGCGCTGGTCGACCAGTTCTACAAGGACGTGCAGTTGATGGGCGGAGGGCGCAACGATACCTCCAGCCTGATCCGGCGGCTGAAGTAGCCGCAGAGGGAGCCAAGATTTTTCGCTGAAAAATCGTGGACTTGCCCGGTAGCCAGCTCAGGGAATGATCCGGGTATACTTGATCCCGCTCAGCGTTGCGCCCGCAATCAGGCCCTGCTGGCCGAAGACCAGCGCGATCACTTCATCGAGTTCGGTTGACTGCTTGCCGATCGACGCACCTTCCTCGGGGCTGGCATAACGCACATCGCCGCTGACCGCCCAGCCCGAGGAGCGGCGGAAGTTCTCCAGCGCTTTCGGGGACATGAAGAACAGGGCATGCGCATATTGCTGCGCCCCGATCTGCAACCCGAACGAGCCCTTTGCCGCGGAATAGTAGTCGACAGTGACCCCGTGGATGCGCAGCGCGCCCCGTCCGAATGCACCGCCAAACCCGGCCCCGACTTCGGTCATCAGCGGCATGTAAAGGACGCCCGCTGCACGGCTCGCAAGGTCCCGCGTGCCAGGATACTGGCTAAAGAGGTATTCCTCGGTCGCCGCAACCCGCGCGTCGATCTGCGCGCCGCCGTTCGATCCGATCCCGTTGTTGCAGGCAGCAAGGGTCAGGGCCCCTGCGCCAAGCACGAGCCCGCGCCGCGTCATCATCATCTCGGTCATTCGTCTGCCCTTTCATGCCTCTTGGGGTCTGGTCCGCCCCTTGCCGCGAAATCTAGCGGTTTTCCGCCGCCCTGTCATGCCCCGAAAGGCCGACCGGCAGGCCAGCGCTCAATCCGTCAGGGTGGCATAGAGCGCGAAATCTTCAGCCGCGACCTCGCGTAGCAGTGCCTCGGTCGCCGGAGTAAGCACGGTCGCGCCTTCGGGCGAGACATTCAGCCGTGGCAGGATGACCTCGCACCCAAGCCGGTCTTCCAGGAAATGCACGAAGGTCGCGATCGCCTCATAGCGGAACAACCGATCCACCCCTTCGCCCTGTCGCGGACGCAGGAACCTGCTCTGGCTGCCCACATCCGCGAAGTCCGGGCGCGTGTCCTGGCACCAGGCGCGAACGAACTCGTCGAAGCTCAGATCACGGGTCGATTTTGCGGGCTCGGTTTCGTCGCGCTGGCGGAAGCGGTACCACGACCCCAGCCAATCAGTCGGCTCGCGCATCAAAGCGACCAGGGTGAACGTGTCTTTCGATGCGGCCTCCAGATAGGGTCCAATGAACCGACGATAGCGGTGCACTGTGGTGTGCTTCAGAAGGGGAGGGCGCTGGATCGACACGGCCGCCAGCGATTCGAGCGCGGCAGCAATCGCCGTAGACCCGGTCTTCGGTGTGGCCAGAAACGCGAGCCTCTGCTCCCAAAACACCAGCATCTTGGCCTCTTTCTTCCGATATTCCCCGCATCGCCCGATTGTCCCGGGCTTTCGTCAACACTCCCTTAACCAAACCCGGCCAAAACTGCCACTACGAGAATTCAGTTGAATTGTTCCCCCTTTGTGCTCATAAGTGCAAGAACACTTGGGGAACACGGGCAAGGATTGCCGCCTGCGGGTGGCTGTGAAATAAGGAGCGGACATGGCAACGGCAAACCTTCTCGACCTCGGGAGCAAGCGGGATATGGACAAGTCGAAGGCGCTGGAAAGCGCGCTCGCGCAGATCGAACGGCAGTTCGGCAAGGGCTCGATCATGCGTCTTGGCGCTGACAGCCCCGCGATGGACATCGAGGCGACCTCGACCGGTTCGCTCGGTCTCGACATCGCGCTTGGGATCGGTGGCCTGCCCAAGGGCCGGATCATTGAAATCTATGGGCCGGAATCCTCGGGCAAGACCACGCTGACCCTGCATGTCGTTGCCGAGGAACAGAAAAAAGGCGGCGTCTGCGCCTTTGTCGATGCCGAACACGCGCTTGACCCGCAATATGCCAAAAAGCTTGGCGTCAACCTCGACGAACTCCTGATCTCGCAGCCCGACACGGGCGAACAGGCGCTGGAGATCGTCGATACCCTCGTTCGGTCGGGTGCGGTGAACCTTGTGGTGATCGATTCCGTCGCGGCCCTTGTTCCCAAGGCCGAGATTGAAGGCGACATGGGCGATATGCAGATGGGCAGCCAGGCCCGACTGATGAGCCAGGCCATGCGCAAACTGACTGCCTCCATCGGCCGGTCGAATTGCATGGTGATCTTCATCAACCAGATCCGGATGAAGATCGGCGTCATGTTCGGCAGCCCGGAAACCACCACGGGTGGCAATGCGCTGAAATTCTACGCCTCCGTGCGCCTCGACATCCGCCGCATCGGCTCGATCAAGGACCGCGAGGAAGTTGTCGGCAACACCACCCGTGTCAAGGTCGTGAAGAACAAGGTTGCCCCGCCCTTCAAGCAGGTCGAATTCGACATCATGTATGGTGAAGGCATCTCGAAGATGGGCGAGCTTGTCGACATCGGCGTCAAGGCTGGTGTGGTCGAAAAGTCGGGTGCCTGGTACTCCTACGGCGACGAACGCATCGGCCAGGGGCGCGAGAATGCAAAGCTGTTCCTCAAGCAGAACCCCTCCGTCGCCCTGTCGATCGAGGACAAGATCCGCGCCGCCAATGGGCTCGACTTCACGATGGCCGGCGGCGAAGAAAGCGCGGACGTGCTGGACGAGTGAACGATCACGTCACACGCGATGAACTTATGGCCGCGCTGCCGGGGGTGCTGTCCGCGCCGAAGACCGGCAGCGCGATCGAATTGCTGTGCTTTCGGCCAGGTTACGGCGAACGTCGTTTCGTCGATGAGCTGAAGGTGACCAAGGCTCAAGGCATCCCCGGGGAACGCTGGGGCACAGCGCCGTGGCTGAAGCTGCCCGATGGTTCTGGCCACCCCGGTATTCAGGTCTCGATCCTGCCGCGCCGGGTGCTCGACCTTGTCTGGCGGGACCGCGAGGATGTCATCCATCCCGGCGATACGTTCATCTGCGATCTCGACATGACCGAGATCAACCTGCCCGAGGGTCAGCTCTTGGCGGTGGGCACAGCGGTCCTGCGCGTATCCGAGGTCTGGAACGACGCCTGCGCCAAATGGAAAGTTCGATACGGCGAGGCGGCCTTTGACTGGGTTCGCGCGCACAGGGACCTGCGCCTGCGTGGTATCCTGTGCAGCATTGTCGAAGACGGCGTGATCCGCCTTGGCGACGCGGTCGAAGTCCTGCGCTGACAGCCTTTTTCCTGTGCGTTAAAGCCCGCCTGTGGACAGGCCCCTTGCAGGGGGATACATGGGGTCCGAATTCCCGATCTCGCCAAGGACCGCCCCCACATGGCCTCGCTGAACGACATCCGCTCTACCTATCTCGACTTCTTCCGTCGCAATGATCACAGGGTTGTCGACAGCTCGCCCCTGGTGCCGCGGAACGATCCGACGCTGATGTTCACCAACTCGGGCATGGTGCAGTTCAAAAACCTATTCACCGGGGTCGAGACGCGAGATTACAAGCGCGCCACGACGGCGCAGAAATGCGTGCGGGCAGGTGGCAAGCACAACGACCTCGACAACGTCGGTTACACCGCCCGGCACCATACCTTCTTTGAAATGCTGGGGAATTTCAGCTTTGGCGACTATTTCAAGGACCAGGCCATCGCCTTTGCCTGGGAGCTTCTGACCAAGGATTTCGGGCTGGCCAAGGACAAACTTCTGGTCACGATCTACCACACTGACGACGAAGCAGCGACGATCTGGAAGAAGGTCTCCGGCCTGACGGATGACCGCATCATCCGCATCGCCACTGACGACAACTTTTGGCGCATGGGCCCGACCGGCCCGTGTGGCCCTTGCACGGAGATCTTTTACGATCACGGTCCGCACATCTGGGGCGGCCCCCCCGGCAGCGCGGAAGAAGACGGCGACCGGTTCATCGAAATCTGGAACAACGTCTTCATGCAGAACGAACAGTTCGCCGACGGGCGGCTGGTCCCATTGGAGATGCAGTCGATCGACACCGGCATGGGGCTGGAACGGATCGGTGCGCTGCTTCAGGGCAAGCACGACAACTATGACACCGACCTGATGCGCAGCCTCATCGAAGCGTCGGCACATGCCACCAGCAACGATCCCGATGGCCCGGGCAAGATCCATCACAGGGTGATCGCCGACCATCTGCGCTCGACCTCGTTCTTGATCGCGGACGGCGTGATGCCGTCGAACGAAGGCCGGGGCTATGTCCTGCGCCGCATCATGCGCCGTGCGATGCGTCACGCCCACATGCTGGGTGCGCAGGACCCGGTGATGCACCGTCTGGTCCCGGCACTGGTGCGCCAGATGGGCGGAGCCTACCCCGAGCTGTCCCGCGCCCAGTCGCTGATCGAGGAAACGCTGCGGTCTGAGGAAACCAAGTTCAAGCAGACCCTCGACCGCGGGTTGCGCCTTCTGGACGATGAGCTTTCCAGTCTGGCTGACGGGGACGCGCTGCCCGGTGCCGCCGCCTTCAAGCTCTACGACACCTACGGCTTCCCGCTCGACCTTACCCAGGACGCCTTGCGCGAAAAGGGCCGCGAGGTCGACATCCAGGGCTTCGACGCCGCGATGGCCGAACAGAAGGCCAAGGCCCGCGCCGCCTGGTCGGGCACGGGTGCCGCGGGTGACGCGAAGATCTGGTTCGAGATCGCTGAGGAGCATGGGGTCACCGAATTCCTCGGCTATGACACGGAAACCGCGGAAGGTGTAATCACCGCGCTTCTTCGCGACGGGGTAGCCATTGGTCAGGCTGCCACGGGCGAGACCGTGCAAATTGTTGTGAACCAGACCCCATTTTACGCCGAGTCCGGAGGTCAGGTCGGCGACGCAGGTCTTATCCGCACTGAGACCGGCACCGCCGAAGTGACCGATGTGAAGAAGGCTGCGGGTGTCTTCATTCACATCGGAAAAATCACGGAAGGCACTGTTATAAAAGGACAACCTGCAAAGCTGGAGGTTTCGCACACCCGTCGCGGCGCGATCCGTGCCAACCACTCGGCGACACACCTCCTCCACGAGGCGTTGCGCCGCACCCTTGGCGATCACGTCTCCCAGCGCGGCTCGCTCAACGCAGCCGACCGCCTGCGCTTTGACTTCAGCCATTCGGCTGCGATCTCGGCGCCGGACCTCGCAACCATCGAGGCCGAGGTGAACGCCTTCATCCGCCAGAACGCGCCGGTGGACACACGGATCATGACCCCCGACGACGCTCGCGCCATCGGAGCGCAGGCCCTCTTCGGCGAAAAGTACGGCGACGAGGTCCGTGTCGTCTCGATGGGGACACTGGAAGGCTCGGGCAAGGGCACTGACGGCAAGACCTACTCGTTGGAACTCTGCGGCGGCACCCATGTGCAGCGGACCGGCGACATCGGCACGATGGTGCTTCTGTCCGAAAGCGCCTCTTCGGCCGGCGTCCGCCGGATCGAGGCGCTGACAGGGCAGGCGGCGCTGGATCACTTGCGCCAGCAGGACGCGCGCCTGAATGACATTGCCGCCATCATCAAGGCCCCCGCAAGCGAGCTCGCAGACCGCATCCGCGCGCTTTTCGATGAACGCAAGGCGCTGGCGAACGAAGTCGCGCAGCTGCGCCGCGAAGTTGCGATGGGCGGAAAGGCTGCAGGTCCGGATGCCAAGGAAATCAATGGAGTGAAGTTCATTGCTCAAGTGCTTTCGGGCGTGTCGGGCAAGGATCTTCCGGCGTTGATTGACGAGATGAAGGCCCGCCTTGGGTCCGGTGCCGTCCTTCTCATTGCTGACACGGGTGCCAAGCCAGCCGTGGCCGCAGGCGTCACCGCCGACCTTACTTCCAAGCTCTCAGCCGTCACTCTCGTCAAGGCCGCGGCCGAGGCAATGGGCGGCAAGGGTGGCGGTGGCCGTCCGGATCTGGCGCAAGCCGGCGGTGCCGACATCGGCCAGGCCGATGCGGCGATCAAGGCGGCGGAAGCCGCGATGGGGGCGTAAGATGCCGACTGCTCTCTGGATTGCCCACGTCCACGTCACCGACGCCGAGGCTTACGGCCGCTACGCCAAGGGCGCGACCGAGGCGATCGCGGCCCATGGGGGGGTCTTCCTCGCCCGTGGGGGCCGCTATGTGCAACTGGAAGGCAACGACCGCCCGCGCAACGTGGTGGCGCGGTTCCCCAGCCTTGAGAAGGCGGTGGAGTGCTACAACTCCGCCGCCTATCAGGCCGCACTTGGCCATGCGAAGGGCGCAAGCACCCGCGACCTGATGGTCGTCGAGGAAATTGAGTAGGGTTTTCCTTCAATCTGCCGGGAATTCTTGCGTTGGCCCGCCCACGTCATGCTAATGTAAAAGAAAAACGCATGAGGCCGGGCCAATGATCCACTTCACCAAAGGGGCACGCTGATGTGCCGCTGGGCCGCTTACACCGGCGCGCCGATCTTTCTTGAGGAGATCATCAGTCGCCCTGGTCACAGCCTCATCCACCAAAGCCATTGCGCAACGCAGTGCCATTCGGCGATCAACGCGGATGGCTTCGGCATCGCTTGGTATGGTGCAAGACCGGAACCGGGCCTCTTCCGCGATGTCCTGCCCGCGTGGTCTGACCCGAACCTGCGCAGCCTGACCGCGCAGGTCCAAAGCGGCCTCTTCCTCGCCCATGTCCGCGCTTCGACCGGGACGGCGACCAGCCGGAACAACTGCCACCCCTTCACCCATGGCCGGTGGAGTTTCATGCACAACGGTCAGGTCGGTGGCTATGACGGCTTTCGCCGCGACGCCGACATGATGATCCCGGAAAGCCTCTATCCTCATCGCAAGGGTGCCACCGACAGCGAGGCGCTGTTTCTGGTCGCACTCGCCGAAGGGCTGGATGACGATCCGCGCGGCGCGTTGGAACGGGCTGCGGCACGGTTCATCACTCTTGCCCGGGCCAAGGGGCAGGGGCCCCACTTGCGGATGACGGCGGCCCTGTCGGATGGGGAACGGCTTTACGCAGTCCGCTACGCGACGGATGACGCTGCACCTTCGCTCTATCACCGCTGGTCGGATACGCGGGGCGGGCGGGCAGTGGTGTCCGAACCCCTGGAAGCGGGTGAGGGCGGCTGGGACGAAGTGCCGCCCCACAGCTTCTGCACTTTCGAAGGGGACAGGGTGACGGTCGAGGAGTTTCTCCCTTGTCGCCGGGCCGCAGCAGCCTGACGCTAGTCTACCTGGATCTGCCGTCAAATCCGCGTTCCATAAAAGTCCGCAACCGCAGGCACGTTTCGCTACAAGCGCTGTTAATTCGGTCAAAGCGTGCCGCCATTTCCTTCATGTCCTGAGCCGAAAAGAACACGTCGCCTCGGGTCATCTTAACCTTGAACCAGAAATCACGACTTTGGGTCGCATAGTGGTTCAACTGAAGCTCTCGGTTGGCGATCTTGACCCTCCAGGGTAAAGCATTTCGTACATTGTGGACTTCGATATCGCCCTCGCGAACCGGCAGGTAGGTGCGGAAAATGCACTTCGTTTGGCGTGCAAGCTGCGGGTCCCTTTGCACCAGACTGCGTCGAACGCTCTCGGGTTGCTGATCCAGCCCGCTGCTTCCAAACATCGACCAATTAACATAAATGGCGTCGCACGACGTCTGTTTGCCAAGAAAGTGGTTTAGGCTTTCTCCCGATTTGCAGAACCAGAACTCGTCAATGTCGGCAATAGTCAGCCACTCGCAGCGTTCGGCAATCCGGAAATGCAAAAATGCGTTCCAGTAGTGCCGCTCTTGCTGATGCTACTCGGGATAGATAACCAGTTCCACGCGACCATCGCCAAGCCACGGCGCGATCTTGGCAAGGGTGTCGTCTGTGCTTCCGTTGTCGATCAAGAAGATCCGTTCCGCCCCGTTGGCAAGATAGTGATCCAGCCATTCTTCGATGAGGTGGGTTTCGTTCTTCATAATTGCAAGAACGCCCAAATGCTCTGGGCGGACTGGTCTGGTCGGGCGGCGAGACAGAAGCGCAGTCCAACGCGGAGCACGGCGTCTGATTCGGTTAATCAAGCTCAGATAGTTCAGGATGTGACGACCCTGTCCACGCAGCCTACTTCGCAATCTTGAAACAAAGCTCACGACGTGTCGATATCCTGCTGTCAGTCCTTGCGCGATTGGCGCTTGCGCTCGTTCGGGTCCAGAAGGCGCTTGCGCAGGCGGATGATCTTCGGTGTGACCTCGACCAGCTCGTCATCGTCGATATAGGCGATGGCTTCTTCCAGCGACATCTTGATGTGGGGCGTCAGGCGCACCGCCTCATCCGTGCCAGAGGCGCGGACGTTGGTCAGTTTTTTGCCCTTCAGCGGGTTCACTTCCAGATCGTTCTCGCGGGAGTGTTCGCCGATCAGCATACCGACATAGACCTGCTCCTGCGGGCCGATGAACATGCGGCCGCGCTCTTCCAGGTTCCATAGGGCATAGGCGACAGAGACACCGCTTTCGGTCGAGATCAGGACCCCCTGACGGCGGCCCTGGATCGGGCCCTTGTGCGGGGTCCAGCCGTGGAAGATGCGGTTGAGGACGCCCGTGCCGCGCGTGTCGGTCAGGAACTGGCCCTGATAGCCGATCAGCCCGCGCGAGGGGACATGCGCGATGATCCGGGTCTTACCGACGCCTGCGGGCTTCATCTCGACCAGATCGCCTTTGCGTTCGCCGGTGAGCTTGTCGATGACCGCGCCGGAGTATTCGTCATCGACGTCGATCGTCACTTCCTCGATGGGTTCGTTGCGGACGCCGTCAATGTCCTGGAAAATCACCCTTGGGCGCGAGATCGAAAGCTCGAACCCCTCGCGGCGCATGTTCTCGATCAGGACGCCCATCTGAAGTTCGCCGCGACCCGAAACCTCGAACGCGTCGCCGCCGGGGGTGTCTGCGACCTTGATCGCGACGTTGACTTCGGATTCCTTCATCAGCCGTTCCCGGATCACCCGCGACTGGACCTTGGAGCCGTCCCGGCCAGCGAGAGGCGAGTCGTTGATCCCGAAGGTCACAGTGATGGTCGGCGGATCGATGGGCTGCGCGGGCAGGGCGGTGTCGACCTCGGGCGCGCAGAGGGTATCGGCCACCGTGGCTTTGGTCATGCCCGCGAGGGTCACGATGTCGCCCGCAACCGCCTCGTCGATTGCGGTCTGGGTCAGGCCACGGAAGGCGAGGATCTTGGTCACGCGGAACTGTTCCAGCCGGTCGCCGGTGCGCGACAGGGCCTTCAGCGTGGTGCCGTTGGTGATGCGACCAGATTCGACCCGGCCAGTCAGGATGCGGCCAAGGTAAGGGTCGGCGGAAAGCGTGGTCGCCAGCATCGAGAAGGGCTCGTCCACTCGTGCCAGCACCTTCGGCGCCGGGACGTGGCTGACAATCAGGTCGAACAGGGCCGACAGGTCCTTGCGCGGCCCGTCAAGCTCGGCATCCGCCCAGCCGGACCGGCCCGAGGCGTAGACATGCGGGAAATCCAGCTGGTGATCGTCCGCGCCGAGGTTGGCAAACAGATCGAACACCTCGTTCAGCGCGCGGTCTGGTTCGGCGTCGGGCTTGTCGACCTTGTTCAGCACGACGATCGGGCGCAGGCCCAGTGCAAGGGCCTTGGCCAGAACGAACTTCGTTTGCGGCATCGGGCCTTCGGCGGCGTCGACCAGCAGGCAGACCCCGTCCACCATCGACAGGATCCGCTCCACCTCGCCGCCAAAATCGGCGTGGCCGGGGGTGTCGACGATGTTGATCCGGGTGCCGTGCCATTCCACCGAGGTGCATTTGGCAAGGATCGTGATCCCGCGTTCGCGTTCGATGTCGTTCGAATCCATCGCTCGTTCGGAAACGGCCTGGTTGTCGCGGAAGGCCCCCGACTGTTTCAGAAGCTCGTCGACGAGCGTGGTCTTGCCGTGGTCGACGTGGGCGATGATCGCGATGTTGCGCAGTTCCATGGGGTCCGTCCTATAGGGTTGGCGCGGCCTTACAGGGTTTTCCCGACGCTGGCCAGAGGGGCTGCGGTGTCCACGCGCGGACAGCTTTCCGATCCAAGAAAAATCAATGGCTTGGCTCTGGAAATTCAGGGTTTCTTAAGTCCTGCCCAAAGCGCCTATGCAGCGATATAGCGGTCGCGGCGGTGGTTGACGGCGAGGAAGAGGGAGAAGACGGCTGCCCCGAGGAAGCTGTAGGCCAGAGTATCGAGCGGCAGGATCAGGGCGGCGAGCCCGAAGATCACCACGTCCGACAGAAGCTGCGCATGACCTGCGGGAAAGCCCGTGCGGTCCTGCAGCTCGATCCAGAGGACCGAGAGACCCCCGAAACTGCCGCCATGCCGGATCGCCGCCAGCGCCGCGATGCCGAACAGGAGGCCGAAGAGAATGGCTGCGACCGCAGGCTCGATCCGGCCTAATTCGATCCAGTTCGGCAGGATGGCCACTAGGCCCGAAAGCGCAGCGGTCGTGACAAGGGTCTTCAGCGCGAAAGCCGCCCCCATGCGCCGCCACGCCAAACCGAGGAAGGGAAGCGTGACGGTGAAATAGACGGCCGGAAAGGGCAGGCCGGTCAGATGCGAGATCAACACGGCTAGCCCGGTGGTCTGGCCGGTCACAAAGCCCATGTGCGTCAGGATCTGCATCCCCAAAGCTGCCATCGTGACCCCGAAGGCGATCCCCTGCACGTCATCGACGGCACTGTGGCGCGGACGGTCGGCAAGCTGGTCTGGACGGTCGGGCATCTGGATCTCCGGGTTGGTATATAGGTCATATATCCTGACGCTATTAAGGTCAATAATACTGCCGTATATCACCGGAATAAAGAAAAGGGCCGAAGGTTACCCCCCGGCCCGGATTCATGACGCGGCGGCACGCTGTGGCACGCCCTGCGAAGGTTACCCCTTCAGCGCCGTGTTCAGGTATTCATCGACCTTTTCCAGATAGCCCATCGTGGTCAGCCATTTCTGGTCCGGTCCGACGAGAAGCGCGAGGTCCTTGGTCATGTGTCCGTCTTCTACCGCATCGACCGTCACCTTCTCCAGCGTGGTCGCAAAGCGCATCAGCGCGTCGTTGTTGTCTAGCGTCGCGCGGTGCTTGAGACCCCCGGTCCAGGCGTAGATCGACGCGATGGAGTTGGTCGAGGTCTGCTTGCCCTTCTGATGCTCGCGGAAGTGGCGGGTCACGGTGCCGTGGGCCGCTTCGGCCTCGACGACTTTGCCATCGGGCGTCATCAGCACAGACGTCATCAGGCCCAGGGACCCGAAGCCCTGCGCCACGATGTCGGACTGCACGTCGCCGTCGTAGTTCTTGCAGGCCCAGAGATACCCGCCTGACCATTTCAGCGCCGATGCCACCATGTCGTCGATCAGGCGGTGTTCGTAGGTGATCCCGGCTTTCTTGTAGGCATCGGCAAATTCCGCGTCGAAGACCTGTTGGAAGATGTCCTTGAAGCGCCCGTCATAGGCCTTGAGGATGGTGTTCTTGGTGGACAGGTAGACCGGGACGCCGCGCACCAGGCCATAGTTCAGCGAAGCGCGGGCGAAATCCGTGATGCTGTCATCCAGGTTATACATGCCCATGTAGACGCCCGCGGAGGGCGCGGAATAGACGTCGCGCTCGATCACGGTGCCGTCGTCGCCGACGAACTTCATGGTCAGCTTGCCCTTGCCGGGGAAGCGAAAGTCGGTCGCGCGATATTGGTCGCCAAAGGCATGGCGGCCGACGACGATAGGTTGGGTCCAGTGCGGCACGAGACGTGGCACATTCTTGCAGATGATCGGCTCGCGGAAGATCACGCCGCCAAGGATGTTGCGGATCGTGCCGTTGGGCGACTTCCACATCTGCTTCAGCCCGAATTCCTCGACCCGCTGCTCGTCCGGGGTGATCGTCGCGCATTTGACGCCTACGCCATACTGTTTGATGGCATTGGCCGCGTCGATGGTGATCTGGTCGTTGGTGCGGTCGCGCTCTTCAATCCCGAGGTCGTAGTATTTCAGGTCGATGTCGAGGTAGGGCAGGATCAGCTTTTTCTTGATGAAGTCCCAGATGATCCGGGTCATCTCGTCGCCATCAAGCTCGACGACGGGGTTGGCTACCTTGATCTTCGACACGTCAGACCTCCTGAAGGATTCGGTTGGCGGCTGCATAGCGGAAAAGCGGTCGCTTGGGAAGTGCGGTATGCGATTGTATACCGAAATGACGCAGTGCTTCTGCGACCGATCGGCGAAGGCGTCACCCGGCGTGACGGGTCCGCGATGAGACCCGTCAGGCGAACCAGGGCCGGGCCTTTTCCTTCACCCAATCCCACAGTGCCGGCGCACCTTTGGCGATCTTGACGCCGACCCGCGATTCAAGCTGGTCATAGGTCACGTTGTAGGTCGTCCATGTGCCACCACCGGACATCAGGTTCGCCATCACCGGCTGGACGCGGTCCAGCGATTTGGCAAAGCGGGCGTCTGGGGTCTCGGCGGCCTCGAATTCTTCCCACAGTGCACGGAGATCGTCACGCAAATCATTGGGCAGAATACCGAAAATCCGGTCGGCGGCTTTTGCTTCGGCGGTCTGGGTCTCCAGGCTTGCATGGGCGAGGCCGTTTTGCGAATGGATCGGCACGTCGCCGACGTCGATCTCTACGAGATCGTGCAGCAGCAGCATCCGGATCACCCGGTCGATACTGACACCGGGCCCGGCCTGATCGGCCAGGACCAGCGCGTAAAGCGCGAGGTGCCAGGAGTGTTCGCCCGAATTCTCGGACCGCGAGCCATCCACAAGGGTCGTGGCGCGCAGGACCGATTTCAGGCGGTCCGCCTCGTTCAGGAAGGCGAACTGGCTCTCCAGTCGTTCCGTCAATGGCCGGACCCGGTGAAGTCCTCCACCGGCGGAGGCGCGTCGGGTTCGGCGGTGCCGCCGCGCTTGGCGTTCAGCGCCGCCTCCAGATATTCCCGTCCCCGGCGTTCGGCCAGCCGGACCCGGATCGAGGTCATGTAAGCCTCCTGGAACGTGGGCGACGCGGCCATCAGCACCTGGGCGACCTTTTCGTAGAACCGGTCGTCCCCAAGCT
>WOUW01000033.1:21328-22488 GCA_009773055.1 Paracoccaceae bacterium | reverse complement strand
GTGATCGCCGCCGTCAGCGTCGTCTTGCCATGGTCAACGTGGCCGATCGTGCCAATGTTGACGTGCGGTTTGTTCCGTTCAAACTTTGCCTTGCCCATCAGGGTCTCTCCTCATTCGGGTATCGGTGGCGCCGGGCTGAAGCCCGGCCTACGGGGTGGTAGGGCGGGCTTCAGCCCGCCGCACCGTCATGCGTATTTCTTCTGGATTTCCAGGCTCAGGTTTTCCGGAACCGTGTCGTAATGGTCGAACTCCATCGAGAACACGGCGCGGCCCGAGGTCATCGAGCGCAGCTGGTTGATGTAGCCGAACATGTTGGCCAGCGGAACCATCGCGGCGATGACGTTCGCGTTGCCGCGGCTGTCCTGGCCGTTGATCATGCCCCGACGTGAGGTCAAGTCGCCGATCACGCCGCCGGTGTATTCCTCCGGAGTCACGACTTCGACTTTCATGATCGGTTCCAGAAGCTTAGCTCCGGCCTTTTTCAGGCCGTCACGCATAGCCGCACGGGACGCGATTTCGAACGCCAGGACCGAGGAGTCGACGTCGTGGAACGCGCCGTCAACCAGCTGGACCTTGAAGTCGATGACAGGGAAGCCCGCCAGCGGACCGGAGTCCATGACCGACTTGATGCCCTTTTCGACGCCGGGGATGTATTCCTTCGGCACCGCGCCACCAACGATCTTCGATTCGAACGAATAGCCTTCGCCCGGCTGGGTCGGCGAGATGATCAGCTTGACGCGGGCAAACTGGCCGGTACCACCGGTCTGCTTCTTGTGCGTGTAGTCGATCTCGTGTTCGCGGCTGATCGTCTCGCGATAGGCCACCTGAGGCGCACCGATATTCGCCTCGACCTTGAACTCGCGACGCATGCGGTCGACGAGGATATCAAGGTGAAGTTCGCCCATGCCCTTCATGATGGTCTGACCGCTTTCGATGTCGGTCTCCACCCGGAAGGACGGGTCTTCGGCAGCCAGACGGGCCAAAGCGATGCCCATCTTCTCCTGGTCGGCCTTGGTCTTCGGTTCGACCGCGATCTCGATGACCGGGACCGGGAAGGTCATGGTTTCGAGAACAACGGGCGCCGCCGGATCACAGAGCGTGTCCCCGGTGGTGGTTTCCTTCAGACCGCCAAGCGCGATGATGTCGCCGGCGAAGGCTTC
>WOUW01000033.1:17765-21249 GCA_009773055.1 Paracoccaceae bacterium | reverse complement strand
GCGAAGGCTTCGGAAATTTGTTCCCGTTCAATCGCGTGCATCATCATCATGCGGCCAACGCGCTCTTTGCGCTGCTTGGTCGCGTTCAGCATAGCGTCGCCCTTGCCAAGCTTGCCCGAATAGATCCGGGTGAAGGTCAGGGAGCCGACGAAGGGGTCGTTCATGATCTTGAACGCCAGGCCCGAGAAGGGTTGGTTGTCATCGGCCGACCGCGCAATGTTGCGGGTTTCTGTCTCGTCGCCCGGCGCAAAGCCCATGTAGGCCGGCACGTCCAGCGGCGAAGGCAGATAGTCGATGACGGCGTTCAGGAGCGGCTGCACGCCCTTGTTCTTGAAGGCGGAGCCTGCAAAAACCGGGATGAAGTCGATGGCCAGGGTCGCCTTGCGGATCAGCGCGCGCAGGGTTTCCGGGTCGGGCTCGTTGCCTTCCAGGTAGGCTTCCATCGCGGCGTCGTCCTGACCCACGGCGGTTTCCACCAGGTTCATCCGCCACTCGTCGGCTTCGGCGCGGAGCGCTTCCCGGATCGGCTTGCGGGCCCAGGACGCGCCAAGGTCTTCGCCCTCGTAGACCCATTCTTCCATGGTCACGAGATCGATGACGCCTTCCAGCTTGTCTTCGGCACCGATCGGCAGGGCAACCGGCACGGCATTCGCGCCGGTCCGGTCCTTGATCATGCGGACGCACTTGAAGAAGTCGGCGCCGGTCTTGTCCATCTTGTTGACGAACACGATCCGCGGAACCTTGTAGCGGTCCGCCTGACGCCAGACGGTTTCGGTCTGCGGTTCCACACCGGCGTTGCCGTCGAGCAGGACCACTGCACCGTCAAGCACGGCCAGCGAACGTTCGACTTCGATGGTGAAGTCGACGTGGCCGGGGGTGTCGATGATGTTGAAGCGATACTTGTCGGCACGCGCATGTTCGAGACCCGGATCAATCGTCCGTTCCCAGAACGTGGTGGTTGCGGCCGAGGTGATCGTGATCCCGCGTTCCTGTTCCTGCTCCATCCAGTCCATCGTCGCGGCGCCGTCGTGGACTTCGCCGATCTTGTGGGACTTGCCGGTGTAGTAAAGGATGCGTTCGGACGTGGTGGTCTTGCCCGCGTCGATGTGGGCGATGATGCCGAAGTTGCGGTATCGGGTCAGAGGATATTCGCGAGCCATGATCTACCTCACCAACGATAGTGGCTGAACGCTTTGTTCGCGTCGGCCATCTTGTGGGTGTCTTCGCGCTTTTTCACGGCGGTGCCGCGGTTCTGCACGGCATCGGCCAGTTCGGCGGCCAGACGCTCTTCCATCGTGTTTTCGTTGCGCTTGCGGGCAGCGATGATCAGCCAGCGGATCGCCAGCGCTTCGCGGCGTTCGGTGCGGACTTCGACCGGGACCTGGTAGGTGGCACCACCGACGCGGCGCGAACGCACCTCGACCGAGGGCTTCACGTTTTCCAGCGCTTCGTGGAACGCTTCCACGGCGGGGCGCTTCAGGCGGGTCTGGACGCGGTCAAGCGCACCATAGACGATGCTTTCGGCGACGGACTTTTTGCCGTCGAACATCAGGTTGTTCATGAACTTGGTGACCACCCGGTCGCCAAACTTGGCATCGGGTAGGATTTCGCGCTTTTCGGCGGCGTGACGACGGGACATCTGTTATCTCCTCACTTCGGACGCTTGGCGCCGTATTTCGAACGACGCTGACGACGTTCCTTCACGCCCTGGGTATCCAGAACGCCGCGGAGGATGTGGTAACGCACACCCGGAAGGTCCTTTACCCGGCCGCCACGGATCAGGACGACAGAGTGTTCCTGAAGGTTGTGCTTTTCACCGGGGATGTAGGAGATGACCTCGAAACCATTGGTCAGACGCACCTTGGCGACTTTCCGCATGGCCGAGTTCGGCTTCTTCGGAGTGGTGGTGTAGACGCGGGTGCAAACCCCACGCTTTTGCGGGCAGGATTCCAGGTGCTGGGACTTGGACTTCCGCGCATTCGCTTCCCGGGGTTTCCGGATCAGCTGCTGAATCGTCGGCATTCACGTTCCTCGTTTCGATACTCGCCCCCCTGGCCGTGCGGGGGCGCCGCTTCTCGACCGTGCCTTGCGCGAATCGCAAAACACGAACACCGCACCCACCCCCTTCACAGGGATGACGCGGTGGAATTCCAGAGGATCGGGGTCTTTCGGCCCGGATCATGACCACTTCAAGCGCTCTGAGCCCTTGTCCCGGTCGCGACTTTTGGGTCGGGCGGGGGTTCGGGTTGGCGGGCGTATATGGGGAATCGCGGGGGGTGTCAACATCGCCCCCCGGGCTGGATCAGGCCGCCGTGCGCCGCCGAAGGTGCCGCTCGCGCCAGAGGGTGAAAAGGCCAGCCGCGATAACGATGGCGGCCCCCAGAAGTGTCCAGCCGTCGGGGAGGTTGCCGAAGACGAAGAACCCAAGGGCGATGGCCCAGATCAGCGAGGTATAGCGGAAGGGAGCCACAAGGCCGATGTCGCCGTGGCGCATGGCGGCGACCGATGACAGGTAGCCGACGATGAGGAAGAGCCCTGCGCCAAGGACACGGACAAGCTCGCTGGCCGTGGGGGCCTGCCAGCCCTGAAAGGCGGTGCCGGTCCAGCCCATCAGCGTGACCGCGACCGCACCACCCAATGCAACCAGGCTGGACGGAACCGCGCCCTGCAGGGGACGGACCGACAGGTCGCGCACGACGACACAGGCGACCGAAGCGATACCGGAAAGCGACCAGCGGTCGAAGCCTTCGGTGCCGGGCCGAATGATGATCAGGACGCCGATCAGGCCGACAAGGATCGCCGTCATCCGCCGCCAGCCGATCTTGTCGCCGTAAACGAGGGCCGCGCCGAGGGTGATGAGCAGCGGCAAGGCCTGCAGGATCGCAGACAGGTTGGCGATAGGCATGTGCAGAAGGGCAGTCAGGAAGAAAACCGTGGCGGCCATGTCTGCAACCGAACGCAAAAGGATGAGGCCCGCGTCGCGACGGGAGGGGCGGAAGACGAAACCCTCGGTCGCGAGAGCAAGGATCGTGAGGCCGACCACGGCGATCAGGCCGCGCAGGCCGATGGTCTGGTAAAGCGGCAGGGTCTGGGTGACCGACTTCATGAAGGTGTCGTTGATCGTGAAGGCGGCCATGGACGCGCACATCAGAAGAATGCCGCGGAGGTTGTCGGAGGGTGGCACTGGGCGGGGTCCTTCACTTGCGGGGCCTTCGGTAACAGGCGGCGGCGGGAAGGGGAAGTGTCCACGGTGGAAGTTCTGCGGGGCGTTTAAAATCAGAAGTTTAGCCGAGAGCGCTTACTGGATCGAAAGGTTTGTCGACCGGTGTGCTGATGGCGGGACGGTTTTCACAATGAGCGCTACCGCGCAGGTTTGTTGTCTCGCCTCTGGCCTGAAGGCCAACCGGCTTGGGAGATGGGGGCATTCTGCCCCCAAACCCCCTGAGAGTATTTTGCAAATGAGCAGGGCAGCGAGGGCCAGAGA
>WOUW01000033.1:0-17664 GCA_009773055.1 Paracoccaceae bacterium | reverse complement strand
CCCGCCGGTCTTTCGACCGGCGGGGGCTGAAATCTGGCCGGAAGGCCGCGACGGTCAGTCGCGGCTTTCGATCGTGTCGACGAGACCGCTATCGAAATCGGTGTCGATCTCGGGTTCCATCACCGCCATCGGGGCGGCCAGGGCGGCAGCTTCTTCAGCCTCCGACCGGCGCGCTTCGATGACCGTCTGGTCGCGGTCGGCAGCGATCTTCTTCACGCGGCTGGTGGCGCCACCGGTGCCCGCCGGGATCAGGCGGCCGACGATGACGTTTTCCTTCAGGCCCAGAAGCTTGTCACGCTTGCCCTGCACCGAAGCCTCGGTGAGGACGCGCGTGGTTTCCTGGAACGAGGCCGCCGAGATGAAGCTGCGGGTCTGCAGCGACGCCTTGGTGATCCCCAGAAGGACCGGCTCGGCCTTCGCCTCGCGACCGCCACGGGCGATCGACTTGGCGTTTTCTTCGTCCAGCTCGGTCTTCTCGACCTGTTCGCCCTTCAGAAGCGTGGTGTCGCCCCCATCCAGGATCTCGAACTTCTGCAGCATCTGACGAACGATGACCTCGATGTGCTTGTCGTTGATCTTCACGCCCTGCAGACGGTAGACGTCCTGCACTTCGTCGATCATGTAGTTGGCAAGCGCCTCGATCCCCAGGATCCGCAGGATGTCGTGCGGAGCCGGGTTGCCGTCCATGATGTAGTCGCCCTTCTGGACGAAGTCGCCTTCCTGAACCGGAATGTGCTTGCCCTTGGGGATCATGTATTCGACGGCGGTCAGCGTCTCATCGACGGGTTCAACCGTGATGCGGCGCTTGTTCTTGTAGTCCTTGCCAAAGCGGACATAGCCATCGGTTTCCGCGATGATCGCGTGATCCTTCGGACGACGGGCTTCGAACAGTTCCGCCACGCGGGGAAGACCCCCGGTGATGTCCTTGGTCTTGGCACCTTCGCGCGGGATACGCGCCACCACGTCACCGGGAACCAGTTCCTGCCCGTCTTCGACGGAAAGGATCGCGTCCACCGACATCGAATAGCTGATCGGCGCACCGGCATCGTTGCGGACCGGATCACCAGTGGCGGGGTCCATCACGATGATTTCCGGTTTGAGATCGCCACCCTTCGGCACAGAACGCCAGTCGGACACGATCTTCTGCGTCATGCCGGTCGCATCGTCGGTGTCCTCGCGGACCGAGATCCCCGCGACAAGATCCTTGAACCGTGCCACGCCGGTCTTTTCGGCGATGATCGGCAGGGTGAAGGGGTCCCATTCGAAGAGCTTGGTGCCACGCTTGACGGTTTCGCCTTCCTTGACGTGGAGTTTCGCGCCGTAGGTCAGCTTGTGGGCGGCCCGTTCCTGGCCCGCCTCGTCGATGATCGCGATCGACATGTTCCGGCCGATGACGATCTGTTCCCCGACCGCGTTCTTCAACAGGTTCGCGTTGCGGAACTCGATCTTGCCTTCCTGGCTTGCTTCCAGGAACGACTGCTGGCCGCCCTGCGCCACGCCGCCGATGTGGAAGGTCCGCATCGTCAGCTGGGTGCCGGGTTCGCCGATCGACTGAGCGGCGATGATCCCGACCGCTTCGCCCTGGTTGACCAGGGTGCCGCGGGCAAGGTCACGACCGTAGCAAAGCGCGCAAACACCCTCTTCGGCCTCGCAGGTCAGCGGCGACCGGATCCGGATCGAGGCGATGCCCGAGTTGTTGATCAGGTCGGCACGGCGTTCGTCGATCAGCTCGTTCTTCGACACCAGCACTTCGCCGGTCAGCGGGACGATCACGTCATCGGCCGCGACGCGACCAAGAACCCGTTCGCCCATCGGCACGATCACTTCACCGTCGTTGACCGCCGCCGAAGCGGTGATCGCGTTTTCGGTGCCGCAGTCGTGGCTGCGCACGATGCAGTCCTGCGCCACGTCCACCAGACGGCGGGTGAGGTAACCCGAGTTCGCCGTCTTCAACGCGGTATCCGACAGGCCCTTCCGGGCGCCGTGGGTCGAGTTGAAGTATTCAAGAACGGTCAGACCTTCCTTGAAGTTCGAGATGATCGGCGTCTCGATGATCTCGCCCGACGGTTTGGCCATCAGGCCGCGCATCCCGCCAAGCTGCTTCATCTGGATGACCGAGCCCCGGGCACCCGAGTGGGCCATCATGTAGACCGAGTTTGGTTCTCGCTCGGCGCCGTTCTCGTCATGGCGAACAGCCGAGATCGTGGCCATCATCGCCTCGGTCACCTTGTCGTTGCACTTGGTCCAGGCGTCGACGACCTTGTTGTACTTCTCGCCCTGGGTGATCAGGCCGTCGAGGTACTGCTGTTCGAAGCCCGCGACCTGTTCCTTCACCTCGTTGACGATGGTCCACTTGCTATCCGGGATGACCATGTCGTCCTTGCCGAAGGAAATCCCGGCACGGAAGGCTTCGCGGAAGCCGAGGGTCATGATCTGGTCGCAGAAGATCACCGATTCCTTCTGACCGCAGTAGCGGTAGACAGTGTCGATGACGGTCTGGACGTCCTTCTTGCGCAGAAGCCGGTTGACCAGGTCGAACGGGGCCTTGGCGTTCAGGGGCAGCAGGTTCCCCAGCCGCAGGCGGCCCGGGGTGGTGTCGAAACGCTTCCAGACGATGTTGCCGGTCTCGTCGACCTGACGCAGACGGGCCTTGACCTTCGCGTGCAGGTGGACGGCACCCGCTGCCAGCGCGTGTTCCACTTCCTCGATATCGGCGAAGGCCATGCCTTCCCCGACCATGCCCTTGCGCTCCATCGTGACGTAGTAAAGGCCGAGGACCATGTCCTGCGACGGCACGATGATGGGCGCGCCGTTGGCAGGCGAGAGGACGTTGTTCGTCGACATCATCAGGACGCGCGCTTCCAGCTGGGCTTCCAGCGAGAGGGGCACGTGAACAGCCATCTGGTCACCGTCGAAGTCGGCGTTGAAGGCCGAGCAGACGAGCGGGTGCAGCTGGATCGCCTTGCCTTCGATCAGGATCGGCTCGAAGGCCTGGATGCCCAGACGGTGCAGCGTCGGCGCACGGTTCAAAAGAACCGGGTGTTCGCGGATGACTTCATCCAGGATGTCCCAGACCTCGGGGCGTTCCTTTTCGACCAGCTTCTTCGCCTGCTTGACGGTCGAGGACAGACCCTTGGCTTCAAGACGCGAGTAGATGAACGGCTTGAAAAGCTCCAAGGCCATCTTCTTCGGCAGGCCGCACTGGTGCAGCTTGAGTTCCGGGCCGGTCACGATGACCGAACGGCCCGAGAAGTCGACGCGCTTGCCCAGAAGGTTCTGGCGGAACCGGCCCTGCTTGCCCTTCAGCATGTCCGACAGCGACTTCAGCGGGCGCTTGTTGGTGCCCGTGATCACGCGGCCACGACGGCCGTTGTCGAACAGCGCATCGACGGCTTCCTGCAGCATCCGCTTTTCGTTCCGGACAATGATGTCCGGCGCGCGAAGCTCGATCAGGCGCTTCAGGCGGTTGTTGCGGTTGATGACCCGGCGGTAGAGGTCGTTCAGGTCGGACGTCGCAAAACGGCCGCCGTCCAGCGGGACCAGCGGGCGCAGTTCCGGCGGGATCACCGGAAGGACGGTCAGGATCATCCATTCCGGACGGTTGCCGGATTCGAGGAACGACTCGACGATCTTCAGCCGCTTGATGATCTTCTTCGGCTTCAGCTCGCCAGTGGCTTCCTTCAGCTCTTCGCGCAACTGTTCGGCGGTCGCGTCGAGGTCGATCGCGGCCAGCATTTCGCGGATCGCTTCGGCACCGATGTTGGCCGTGAAGGCGTCGGCACCATACTGGTCCTGCGCGTCGAGGTATTCCTCTTCGGTCATCATCTGGGCGTAGGTCAGGTCGGTCAGACCCGGCTCGATGACGACGTAGTTTTCAAAGTAGAGGATGCGTTCCAGATCCCGCAGCGTCATGTCGAGCATCAGGCCGATCCGGCTGGGCAGCGACTTCAGGAACCAGATGTGTGCAACGGGGGCGGCCAGTTCGATGTGGCCCATCCGTTCGCGCCGCACCTTTTGCAGCGTGACTTCAACGCCGCACTTTTCGCAGACCACGCCGCGATACTTCATGCGCTTGTATTTGCCGCAGAGGCATTCGTAGTCCTTGATCGGCCCGAAGATACGGGCGCAGAACAGGCCGTCGCGTTCCGGCTTGAACGTGCGGTAGTTGATGGTTTCCGGCTTCTTGATCTCGCCGAAGGACCACGACAGGATCCGCTCTGGCGAGGCCAGAGAGATCTTGATTTCGTCGAAGGTCTTGACGGGCGCAACCGGGTTGAACGGGTTGGTCGAGAGTTCCTGGTTCATTGTCTATTCCCTAATGGCGGGCTGCGGTCAGAGGGGTGGGAGCCGGTTTCATTGACGAAACCGGCCCGGAATCTTGGAAAATTCCGGTCACTCCTCCTCCGCATCCAGGAGTTCCATGTTGAGGCCGAGGCCCCGCACTTCCTTGACGAGGACGTTGAACGATTCCGGCACGCCGGCCTCGAAGTTGTCCTCGCCCTTGACGATCGACTCGTAGACCTTGGTCCGGCCTGCCACGTCGTCCGACTTCACCGTCAGCATTTCCTGCAGGGTGTAGGCGGCGCCGTAGGCTTCCAGAGCCCAGACCTCCATCTCGCCGAGACGCTGGCCGCCGAACTGCGCCTTACCACCCAGCGGCTGCTGGGTAACAAGCGAGTACGGACCGGTCGAACGGGCGTGCAGCTTGTCGTCGACAAGGTGATGGAGCTTGAGCATGTACTTCACGCCCACCGTCACCTTGCGCTGGAACTGCTCGCCCGAGCGTCCGTCGAACACGATTGACTGGCCCGAGGTGTCAAAGCCTGCGCGGGTCAGCGCGTCGTTGACGTCAGCCTCTTTCGCGCCGTCGAAGACCGGGGTCGCGATCGGAACGCCCTTGGTCACGTTGCCCGCCAGCTCCAGGAACTCGTCCTCGTCGCGGCCTGCGAAGGCCTCTTCGTAGGTCTCGTCACCATAGGCGAAACGGACAGCTTCGCGCACCGGAGTCATGTCGCCGGACCGGCGATATTCCTTCAGCGCGTCGTCGATCTTGATGCCAAGGCCGCGTGCGGCCCAACCCATGTGGGTTTCCAGAATCTGGCCCACGTTCATCCGCGACGGCACGCCCAAGGGGTTCAGCACCAGGTCAACCGCCGTGCCATCCGCAAGGAACGGCATGTCCTCGACCGGAACGACCTTGGAGATGACGCCCTTGTTGCCGTGACGGCCGGCCATCTTGTCGCCCGGCTGCAGCTTGCGCTTCACCGCGACGAACACCTTGACCATCTTCATGACACCCGGAGGCAGATCATCGCCACGGCGCACCTTTTCGACCTTGTCGTCGAAGCGGTGATCCAGAGCGCGCTTCTGCGCTTCGTATTGGTCGTGCAGGGCCTCCACGTCCTTGGCATCGCTTTCTTCGCCAAGGGCCAGCTGCCACCACTGGCCGCGCGACAGCGTGCCCAGCAGTTCTTCGTCGATGGTCGACCCCGCCTTGATGCCCTTCGGCCCCTTGACGGCGGACTTGCCCATGATCAGCGACTTCAGGCGTGCGTAGATGTTGCGTTCCAGGATCGCAAGTTCGTCGTCCCGGTCGCGGGCGAGGCGTTCGACTTCCTCACGCTCGATCTGCAACGCACGTTCGTCTTTCTCAACACCGTGACGGTTGAAGACGCGGACTTCCACGATGGTGCCGAAAGCACCCGGGGGCAGCCGCAGCGAGGTGTCGCGGACGTCCGAGGCCTTTTCCCCGAAGATGGCGCGGAGAAGCTTCTCTTCCGGCGTCATCGGGCTTTCGCCCTTCGGGGTGATCTTGCCGACCAGGATGTCGCCCGGCTGAACTTCGGCCCCGATGTAGACGATCCCGGCTTCGTCGAGGTTGCGCAGGGCTTCCTCGCCGACGTTCGGGATGTCGCGGGTGATCTCTTCAGGCCCCAGCTTCGTGTCACGGGCGGCGACTTCGTATTCCTCGATGTGGATCGAGGTGAAGACGTCGTCGCGCAGGATGCGTTCCGAGATCAGGATCGAGTCTTCGTAGTTGTAGCCGTTCCACGGCATGAACGCGACGATCACGTTCCGGCCAAGGGCCAGTTCGCCCATGTCGGTGCAGGGGCCGTCGGCCACCACTTCGCCACGCTTGACCACGTCACCCACCTTCACCAGCGGGCGCTGGTTGATGCAGGACGACTGGTTGGAACGCTTGAACTTCCGCAGCCTGTAGATGTCGACGCCGGGCTCGCCCGGGTCCATCATCTCGGTCGCGCGAACGACGATACGGGTCGCATCGACCTGGTCGATGACACCGGCCCGGCGGGCCATGATGGCTGCACCAGAGTCACGCGCAACCACCGCTTCGATGCCGGTGCCCACGAAGGGTGCATCGGATTGCAGCAAAGGCACTGCCTGACGCTGCATGTTCGAGCCCATGAGGGCGCGGTTGGCGTCGTCGTTTTCCAGGAACGGGATCAGCGAGGCCGCGACCGACACAAGCTGTTTCGGCGAGACGTCGATCAGGTCGATCGCATCCGGCGGGTTCAGCATGAATTCGCCGCCCTTGCGCGACGAGATCAGGTCGTCGGTAAACCGGCCTTCGGCGTCCTGCGCGGCGTTGGCCTGCGCCACGGTGTGACGCATCTCCTCGGTCGCCGACATGTAGACGACCTCGTCGGTCACCTTGTTGTCGATCACCTTGCGGTACGGGGTTTCGATGAAGCCGTACTTGTTTACGCGGGCGAAGGTTGCCAGCGAGTTGATCAGGCCGATGTTCTGGCCTTCCGGCGTTTCGATCGGGCACATCCGGCCATAGTGGGTCGGGTGGACGTCGCGGACTTCAAAGCCAGCGCGTTCGCGGGTCAAACCGCCCGGCCCGAGGGCCGACAGGCGACGCTTGTGCGTCACTTCGGACAGCGGGTTGGTCTGATCCATGAACTGCGACAGCTGCGACGAGCCGAAGAATTCACGCACCGCAGCCGCAGCGGGTTTGGCGTTGATCAGGTCCTGCGGCATGATCGTGTCGATTTCCACCGACGACATGCGTTCCTTGATCGCGCGTTCCATCCGCAGAAGGCCGACGCGGTACTGGTTCTCCATCAGTTCGCCAACCGAACGCACCCGGCGGTTGCCGAGGTGGTCGATGTCGTCGATCTCGCCCTTGCCATCGCGCAGTTCGGTCAGGGCCTTGATGCACGAAACGATATCGCCCCGGTCCAGCGTGCGCTGGGTATCCGGGCGGTCGAGGTTCAGGCGCATGTTCATCTTGACGCGGCCGACGGCCGACAGGTCATAGCGTTCCTTGTCGAAGAACAGCGTGTCGAACAGCTGGGACGCGGCTTCGACGGTCGGCGGTTCACCCGGACGCATCACGCGGTAGATGTCCATGAGCGCGGTGTCGCGGCCCATGT
Organism: Paracoccaceae bacterium; assembly: GCA_009773055.1. GTDB lineage: Bacteria > Pseudomonadota > Alphaproteobacteria > Rhodobacterales > Rhodobacteraceae > Tabrizicola. The sequence continues at coordinate 10,264 of WOUW01000033.1, read as the reverse complement.
TCTTGTCCACCGCCATGGTGTTGCGGATGTAGGGGCCGACGTTGACGTTGTCGATGTCGAGAACCGGGATGTCGGTGATGCCCTGATCGAGCAGAACCTTGACCGAGCCGCCCTTGACCTCACCGTCGCGGTCCAGGTCCCAGGTCAGCTCATCGCCGGCCTCGACCCAGATCTCGCCGGTGTCTTCGTTGATCATGTCCTTGGCGACATAGCGGCCGAGGATGTGGTCGAAGGGGACCAGAAGCTCGGTAACGGTGCCCTCGTCCTTCCACTTCTTGACCATCCGCGGCGTGGCTTTCTCGCCGGCCTTCAGGATGATTTCGCCGGTGGCCGCATCGACCAGATCGTAGGTCGGACGGGTGCCCGAGACGCGCTGCGGGAAGAACTTGGTGACCCAGCCCTTGTTCTTCACATGCCGGAAGTTGATGGTTTCATAGTAGGCATCCATGATGCCTTCCTGGTCCATCCCCAGCGCATAAAGCAGTGTCGTCACCGGCAGTTTCCGGCGACGGTCGATGCGCGCGAAGACCACGTCCTTGGCGTCGAACTCGAAGTCCAGCCACGAGCCGCGATAGGGGATGATCCGGCAGGCGAACAGAAGCTTGCCCGAGGAGTGCGTCTTGCCCTTGTCATGGTCGAAGAACACGCCGGGCGAACGGTGCATCTGGCTGACGATCACCCGTTCGGTGCCGTTCACGATGAACGTCCCGTTGTGCGTCATCAGGGGCATGTCGCCCATGTAGACGTCCTGTTCCTTGATGTCCTTGACCGACCGTGCCCCGGTGGTTTCATCGACATCGAACACGATCAGGCGCAGCGTCACCTTCAGCGGAGCCGCGTAGGTCATGTCGCGCTGCTGGCATTCGTCAACGTCGTACTTCGGCTTTTCCAGCTCGTACTTGACGAACTCAAGAACGCTGGTCTCGTTGAAGTCCTTGATCGGGAACACCGACTGGAAGGTGCCCTGGATACCTTCGTCGTCCAGCGGCTTGTCGCTGTCACCGGACCGCAGGAACAGATCGTAGGAGGATTTCTGAACCTCGATCAGGTTCGGCATCTCCAGAACTTCGCGGATTTTGCCGAAGTAGCGGCGGACACGTTTCTGGCCAACATAAGCTTGCGCCATGTTTAAGGTCACCTTTCCATTTTTCGCTGGCGCACCACCCGTCGGGCCACGGGCGCGCACCGCTTGCGAAGAGACCGAAGGGTTCCATTCGTGCCGCCCGTCCCGAAGGGTGGCTCCCGAACCCCATCGCGTCTGGGAAGAGGCTTTTCCGCCGGAAAGCCCCTTCCAAGACGCGCATGGCTGGGACCGAATTCCTCGGCCCCAGCCCTGCTCTTTATCGGGGTTGCCCCCGAAGTCCGATTACTTCAGCTCGGCCTTGGCGCCAGCTTCTTCGAACTTCTTCTTCATCGCTTCGGCGTCAGCTTTCGAGACGCCTTCCTTGATCTTGCCGCCAGCTTCGGTCAGGTCCTTGGCTTCTTTCAGCCCGAGGCCCGTCAGTTCGCGCACGACTTTGATCACGTTGATCTTGTTCGCGCCGGCGTCGGTCAGGACGACGTCGAACTCGGTTTGCTCTTCGACCGGAGCGGCCGCAGCAGCCGGACCAGCAGCCATCATGACAGCGCCGCCAGCGGCGGGCTCGATGCCATACTTGTCCTTCAGAATGGTCTTCAGTTCCTGCGCCTGCAGGAGGGTCAGACCAACGATCTCTTCAGCGAGTTTGTTCAGATCAGCCATTTTTCAGTTCCGTTTGTTAAGATGGGTTCCAACGGCGTGGAGTTCAACCACACCAGGCAAGGGATCAGGCCGCAGCCTTCTCCTCGATGGTCGACAGGATGCTTGCGATGTTCGAAGCAGGCGCACCAATGGCCCCGGCAATGCCTGCGCCCGGTGCCCCGATGCACGACACGATCTGAGCGATAAGCTCTTCACGCGACGGCATGGAAGCCACGGCCTTGACACCAGCCTGGTCCAGAACCGTGTCGCCCATTGCCCCGCCGATGATGACGAACTTGTCGTTCGTCTTGGCGTAGGCCTCGCAGACCTTGGCCGCAGCCACAGGGTCTTGCGAGAAGGACAGCACGGTCATGCCCGTGAGGAGGTCACCCATCTTTGCAGCGGGCTTCCCTTCAAGGGCGATCTTGGCGAGCGTGTTCTTGGCAACGCGAACGGACCCACCGACGTCGCGAAGCTTCGCGCGCAGGTCCTGCATCTGTGCAACCGTCATCCCGGTGTAGTGGGCAACCACCACAACGCCAGAGCTTTCGAAGATCTGGCCGAGTTCATCGACCACTTTCTCTTTCTGGGCTCTATCCACAGTTTCACTCCAAGGTTGGGGGTTTCCCCCCGGCTCATGTATGCCCCCCTTGCGGGCGGCGTTCGGGTCCGTATTCAGGTTCCCGAAACCAAGATCGCCTTGAAAGGCGGCCCGAATCTCGTTCCCCATCTCGGGCAGGATTTATGGCGTTTGCGCGCCACCCACCGTCTCGGACAGAACCGGGCGTTTCCGCCCGGGTAGGCCCCTTCCCTTGCGGGTCGGGATTCTTACGCCTGGGTCGCCGACGAGATGTCGACCGACACGCCCGGGCCCATGGTGGACGACAGCGACACCTTTTTCAGGTAGGTGCCCTTGGCGCCCGTGGGCTTGGCTTTCGACACCGCATCGACGAAGGCGCGGATGTTCTGCGCCAGCTTGTCGTCGGTGAACGACACCTTGCCGACGCCTGCGTGGATCACGCCGGCCTTCTCGACCTTGAACTGGACCTCGCCACCCTTGGCACCTTCGACGGCCGACTTCACGTCCATCGTCACGGTGCCGACCTTCGGGTTCGGCATCAGGTTGCGCGGCCCGAGGATCTTGCCCAGACGGCCGACCAGCGGCATCAGGTCCGGGGTCGCGATGCAGCGATCGAACTCGATCTTGCCGGACTGGATGGTTTCCATCAGGTCTTCCGCACCGACGATATCCGCACCAGCGGCCTTGGCTTCGTCAGCCTTGGCACCACGGGCGAAGACGGCGACGCGGACGGTCTTGCCCGTGCCGTTCGGCAGAGCGACCACACCACGGACCATCTGGTCGGCGTGACGCGGGTCGACGCCGAGGTTCATCGCGATTTCCACCGTCTCGTCGAACTTGGCCGAAGCCGCGCCCTTGATCAGCTTGACCGCGTCTTCAACGGTGATGTTCATCTTGCCAGCGAAGGCTTCGTTCGCCTTGGCGACGCGCTTTGCAATCTTTGCCATGGTGATCAGCCCTTCACTTCGATGCCACAGGACCGTGCCGACCCGAGGATGATCTGCATCGCAGCTTCCACCGAGTTCGCGTTCAGGTCCTTCATCTTGGTCTCGGCGATCTTGCGCAGCTGGGCTGCGGTGATCGAACCGGCGACCTCACGGCCCGGCTTGGCCGACCCCTTGGTGCGGTTGCGCTTGCCGACCGACGGCAGACCGGCTGCCTGCTTGATCAGGTAAGCGGCAGGAGCAGTCTTGAACTCCAGGCTGAACGACTTGTCCTGGTAGTAGGTGATGATCACGGGCGTCGGGGTGCCCGGAGCCACGTCGGCGGTCTTCGCGTTGAATTCCTTCACGAAGGCCATGATGTTCAGGCCGCGCTGGCCCAGAGCCGGGCCGACCGGCGGGGACGGGTTGGCTTGACCCGCTTTGACTTGCAGCTTGAGGCTGCCGATAATCTTCTTGGCCATCTGGCCTCTCCTTTGTCACTGCGTCCCCCGGAATTGGGGCAAACGCGGTTTAGTGGTCCGGTCCGTCACCCCGAAGGGCGCTCGCCTCCCACGCGTTCCTCAGTTCCCTTTCGAGACCTGAGTGAATTCCAGTTCCACGGGCGTTGCCCGGCCGAAGATCGACACGGTGACCTTCAGGCGGCTGTGCGCCTCGTCCACGTCTTCGACCATGCCCGAGAAGCCCTCGAATGGGCCGTCGGTAACCTGCACCGTCTCGCCGATGTCGAAGCGGATCAGGTTGCGCGGGGCTTCCAGACCTTCTTCAACGCGGTTCAGGATCGCGTTCACCTCGTGGTCGCGCATCGGCATCGGCTTGCCCTGAGGGCCCAGAAAGCCGGTGACGCGATTGATCGACGAGATGATGTGATACCCGCGGTTCGTCATTTCCATATGGACCAGCACATAGCCCGGCATGAAACGACGCTCGGAGGTGACCTTCTTGCCGCGCCGGACCTCGATGACCTCTTCGGTCGGGACCAGCACTTCGTCGATCTCTTCCTCAAGCCCCGCATCGGCGACGGCGGTCTTGATCTGCTCGGCAACCTTCTTCTCGAAATTCGAGAGAACGCTTACCGAATACCAGCGCTTCGCCATCTTGCCTGCTTCCTTGCTGCCCGGGGCCATTCGGCCCTTTTCGTGATGCCCCGGAACAAAAAACAGCGCGCACCCCGAATCGATGCGCGCCTGTGTCCCTTTGGTTGGCGCGGGGTCTACCCCCTGCCTGCCGTCAATTCAAGAGGGAACCGGTATCAGGCACCGATGATGTAGGTCAGCCCGGTGCGGATCAAAAGGTCGATCAGACTGAAGAAGGTCGCGGCAAGCGCCGACAGGATGAAGACCATCAGCGTGGTCAACAGCACTTCGCGCCGGGTGGGCCAGACCACCTTGGCAACTTCGGCGCGGACCTGCTGGAGGAACTGGAGCGGATTGGTGGTGGCCATGGGGATTCCGGTGTTGGGTCACACGGGGAGATACGGCTTTGGCCGGGGGATTTCAAGCACGGGCATCAAGGATGGCGCGGCAGCGAACCTGGCAGCAACCGACGGTGCATGAATGAAACGCTCGGGGACGTGCGTGTTGCGGGCATGTGGGCAGCGTTTGGCGGGTCGATGGATATCCAGCACCAAGTGAAGCGCCCCGGCCGACACGTCAGTCCGTGCGGTGTTCTGCGCCCCGAACCGGGGCGCAGAAGGATCAGCCTTATTTCAGGCGGCTTACAACGCCATCGGCAAAGGCTTCAACCAGACGGGTGTAGGCTTCGGTCATGTCGGTCGAAAATACCAGCTTTTTGCCTTCCGGCACGACGATCTTCGCGTTTTCCAGCGAGACGGTCAGCTCGTAAGCATCCGAGTTGGAGTTGTTGGTGTCATCCGCGATCGTGACCTGGCCCACCAGAACCGCATCACCGAGATTAAGCTCGCGCTCGAAGGCCGTGGCCAGCTCGATCTCGCGGATGTCGACAGAGATGCGTGTGCCGTCGACGCGACCTTCGTCGTCCGGTTTCGGCTCTTCGGTCATCAAACGGTCGACCACGCGGGCGGCGATGGCGTTTTCCAGGTCCTTTTCGAGGTTGGCCCAGAACGTTGCGGCCTGCTCGTTCTTGACGGCCGAAAGGTCGACCGTAGCGTCGATCTTCGCCACTTTTTCGACGGCCGCATAAAGCGGCGCGGACAGAGCAGCGATCATAGCGACGGTCGCGAGAGTGCGGGATTGAAACATGATATTCTCCATAGTCCTGAAATCAGGGTTACAGAGTGGAAACGCCTGAAAACGGAACGGGTTCCGGGTCAAGGCAAACCAGCCGCGTCCTGTCTGACGTTCAGATGTCCTGGAGGATGGCAGGGGCAGAAGGTTTCGAACCCTCGACCTACGGTTTTGGAGACCGTCGCTCTACCAGCTGAGCTATACCCCTACGCGTCGGACGGGTTACGGCAGGCGACGCGCGAGGTCAAGGGATTCGCGCGCGTTTCGAGGGCCCGTGCCGCGTCGGGAAAGACTTGCCTTTGCTTGGGGCCGTGCCAGCTTTTCCACGGGCAAGTGGGAGCGACCGATGCCGAAGATGCGCAAGAAGGTGGACTTGCCGCAGAAGATCTGTGCGGGTTGCGGGCTGCCGTTCAGCTGGCGCAAGGCCTGGGCGCGCGACTGGGAGGCCGTGCGGTTTTGCTCGGACCGCTGCCGGAAGTCGAGCGCGCGCAAAGGGGTGGGCGAGGCTGCTCCGCGATGACAGTGACCCGTCCGATGGCCATCGCGACGAAAGACGAAGGTGCACGCGAAGCAACTGCCAAAGCTGCTGGTGGCGCTGCGGGGGCGGCCCTAATCTGACGTGGCGGCAGGAGTGTCCGGTGCAGTCAGTGGCAGAGATCGTGGCAGAGTTTGCAGCACGGCCCTGGGAGGCGGTGACCGAGGCCGATCTCGGAGCGGCTGCGTCAGTGCCCACAATGCTGACGCCCGAGGAAGGGCGGCTCTATCACTGGCTTGGTCGCCGCGTATCGGGCGACGGGGCAGTGGTCGACCTTGGCACCTATGCCGGAGGATCGGCAGCACGGCTTTTGTCGGGGCTCGCCCGGTCCGGGCGCGAATGCCACGTTCACAGCTACGATCGCTTCCGGTCGTCACGCGCGTTCTGGGCCAAGTTCATGCCGTCAGAGCCGCTGCCAGAGACGGATGACGCGGATCTGTTGCCGGTGGTGCGTCGGCACCTGACGCCATGGGACCAGCAGGTGACGCTCTATCCCGGCGACATCGGCAAGATGCGCTGGACCGGGGGGCCGGTAGAGATTCTGTCGGTCGATGCGGCCAAGGGGTCAGCCATGGCCGACCATATCGCGACCGAGTTCTTTCCCGCCCTGGTGCCGGGGCGGTCGATCCTGATCCAGCAGGATTACCTGATGTCGGTGCAACCCTGGCTGTCTGCACAGATGGTCGGCCTGCGCGACTGCTTCGTGCCGCTCACCTTTGTCCCGAAGGTTTGCGTGGTGTTTCTGTGCGCCGCCGCAGTGACACCGCAGACTTTGGCGGCGGCTCGGGTAGACGGGCTGACCGATGGCGTCCTGAGGCAGCGGGTGCGCGCGGCGGCTGCCTGGCATGAAGGGATGATCAGCCGCGCCCCGTTCAGGGCGATGCTGGACGAGATCAAGGCCAATCCCGGCGTGCGCCTGGGCTGGCAGATGCGGCATGCGGCGCAAAGACGGGCGCAGGCCAAGCAGTAGAACGAAGACGGGCGCATTCTGGGGAGTGAATGCGCCCGCCCGCCGTTGTGCGGGCCGAGAGGAGTCCTCCGGCCCGCGGTCCTGGTTCAGATCGTGCCCGCCGCCATCTCTTTGGCAATGTGGTCAGCCTGGCGGATCGCCAGGGCAACGATGGTCAGCGTCGGGTTCTCCGCTGCCCCCGTGGTGAACTGCGAGCCGTCCGAGATGAACAGGTTCGCAATATCGTGGGTCTGGCCCCATTTGTTGCACACGCCATCCTCGGGCTTCTCCGACATCCGGTTGGTGCCAAGGTTGTGGGTCGAGGGGTAAGGCGGGGTCGGGAAGGCGCGGGTGGCCCCCACGGCCTCATACATCGCGACACCCTGCTTGTAGGCGTGGTCACGCATGGCCACATCGTTCGGATGGTCCGAATAGTGGACGTTCGGGATCGGCAGGCCCCACTGGTCCTTCTGCTCGGCATGCAGAGTGATGCGGTTGGTGGCCTGCGGGATATCCTCGCCCACGATCCACATGCCCGCCATGTTCTCGTAGTGATCCAGCGCGGTGGTAAAGCCCCTGCCCCAGCCGCCGGGGTTCAGGAAGGCAGCCATGAACGGCAGACCCAACGACAGGGTTTCCAGTTCATACCCGCCGACAAACCCGCGCGACGGGTCATGCCGCGCCGACAAACCCGCGCGACGGGTCATGCCGCGCCTCGTCCTGCACGATGCCCGCCATCGTGGTGCCGCGCCACATGCGGACCGGCTTGTCGAAGATCGCATAGACCGACCCGGTGACGTGCCGCATGTAGTTGCGCCCAACCTGGTCGGACGAGTTCGCAAGCCCGTTCGGGAACATCTCGGAGGCGGAGTTGAGAAGAAGCCGCGGGCTTTCGATGGTATTGCCCGCGACGCAAACGATGCGCGCCTTTTGGGTCAGCTTGTTGCCGTCCTTGTCGAAATACTCGACCGCCGTGACCTTGCCAGTGTCGTCATGCAGGATCTTCGCCACATGGCAGCGGTCGCGAACCTCCAGATTGCCGGTCGCCTCGCCGTCCGGGATGTCGGTATAGGCGGCAGACCATTTCGCGCCCCATTTGCAGCCCTGAAAGCAGAAGCCGGTCTGCTGGCAGGAAATCCGGTTGCCGGTTTCATCCGAAGACTGGATCGCCATGCGGCCGGTGTGAACTTCCTTGTAGCCAAGCGACTTCGCGCCCTTCTCGAACACGAGGTAGTTGTTGTTGCCGGGCAGACCGGGACGGTTGCCAGTGCGGGTCACGCCCAGCTTTTCCTCGGCCTTTTCATACCAGGGTGCCATTTCGGCCCCGTCGATTGGCCAGTCCAGAAGGTTCGCCCCTTCGACCGCACCATAGGTGGACAGAGCCTTCCACTCGTGGTCCTGAAACCGGATCGAGGCCCCGGCCCAGTGGGTCGTGGTCCCACCGACGGCCTTGACGATCCAGGCCGGCAGGCCGGAGAAATCCTTGGCCACCCGCCAGTCGCCGCTGGTGGTACGGGCATCAAGCCAGGCGAGCTGGCCGAAGCTTTCCCATTCGTCGTTGATGTAGTCTTCCGGCAGGTAGCGCCCGCCCGCTTCCAGCGCGACGACCTTGACGCCCTTCTGCGCCAGTTCGTTGGCCAGCACCCCGCCGCCCGCGCCAGTGCCAATGATGACGACCACTGAGTCGTCGTTCAGATCAAACTTCGCAACCATGTGTCCGCCCTCCCCTCAGAGCCAGTCGATGTCGTTGAAACCGCGCTCGATGTAGCCACCCTGAGAGAAGCTTTCCCCCTGATAGCCAAAGATCGGCCAGATCTCTTTCTGGTTATAAAGCCCGGTCACCAGGCCCGAGCGGACCGTCTGGAAGAAGGTGCCGGTCTCGATTGACTGCAGGACCTGCACGCGGTCTTCCTCCCAGCCGATGCTCAGATAACTGGCGTGGCCCATGGCCCTGGCGGCGGCATCCAGTTCGGTGATGCCAGCAGCGACAAGGTCCTTCTTGTCCTCGGCGTCGTAGCCTTTCACGGCAACGGCGTAGAACTGGTCGGGCACCTGGTCATGCGGATAGATGTCTCGCGCCATCTGCAGCAGCGTGGCCATCTGGTCAGGCGTGATCGCCGTCACCTCTACCGCCCAGGCGGCGTTCGGGGCAGCGATAAAGCCAGCGCCGGTCACGACCAGCGCCCCGGCGGCAAAACTGCGTGACAGAAGCTGACGCCGGGTCAGCCCCCGAAGATCATGTTTCGTCATGGTATTCCTCCCTTGCATGTCTGGCTGGGTCGGACGCCGCTCCCTCCTCAGAGATAGCGTCCGCCGCGTTGCAGGACCTCGATCTGGTAGCCGTCGGGGTCTGCGATGAAGAAAAAGCGGGCGATAACGCTGCCCGCCGGGGCGAAATCGACAAGCTTGCGGGGGGCAAGGCCCGCAGCAAGCATCCGGACGTGTTCGGCGTCAACGTCATCGACGCTGACGGCGAGGTGGCCGTAGCCGTCGCCCAGGTTGTAAGGCTCGGTCCGGCCCTTGTTTATGGTCAGCTCGACCTCGAAGCTGGATTCGCGGTTCGACAGGTAAACCAGCGTGAAGGTCTCGAAATCGAGCCGGTCTGCGACCTTCAGCCCGAATGCGGTCTCATAGAACGCAAGCGACCTTGCCTCGTCCAGGACGCGGATCATCGAATGGATCGCCTTGGCCATGCCTCACCCCATCTGCGATTAGCCGATATTGGTAAGGTTAGTGAACCACTTTGGCCCCCGGGTAGTAGCGGACTACTACAAGCGGGATTTTCTACTCGGCTGCGATGCGGCTGGCCGGATGCTGTGGCACCTGGTCCAGTTCTCCCAGATGGATCGTGCAGGCACAGCGCAGAAGCGAGGTGAAGTTCGACGCCTCGCCATGCTGCTCCAGCACTTCGGAATGCAGCTTCGACAGAAAGGCGGGCGTCGAGGTCCCGTCCTTCTCGGCCATCTGGTCGACGATGCCCCAAAAGGCGCGCTCCAGCCGGATCGAGGTCGACTGGCCGTTCAACCTCAGACGGCGGGTGACATACTCATAGCGGGCCGGGTCCTGCCCGGCGAACATCTGACACATCGCTGGCTCCCCCCATGCGGTGAGACGGACAGTTTGAGGCGCTGAAGTCAGCCTGTCAAATCAAGCTTGGTCACATAAGAAAAGGGCCGCCCGACGGGGGCAGCCCTGGCGAGGCGGGGTCGACCCCCGCCCCATGGGTGGACATCAGGCGATGATTTTCGAGACGACGCCTGCGCCGACGGTGCGGCCGCCTTCGCGGATGGCGAAGCGCAGTTTCTCTTCCATCGCGATCGGGGCGATCAGCT
>WOUW01000080.1 GCA_009773055.1 Paracoccaceae bacterium | reverse complement strand
AGCCCCCATGAACTGTCTCACCGATGCCGCCCAGGAAAATCCCAATGAAGGCAAGCGGTTTTCCAGAAGAGACGGATTGACTGTCCAGATAACATGCGGAGGGCATCTTCATGGCCGGGACCATCTTCGATCCCACCCTCACACTCTCGACCAAGCGGATCATTCCGACCCGCTGGGTCGGCGAACAGCATGTGAAGGAAGACCTCGGCTTCATCCCGAGCTTCGCCGATTGGGTGAAGGCCATTCGGCCCGAGCCCTGGATGGGTCGGACCGAACGTATCGAGGCACAGGTCGATCCGCATCTCGTCTCGCCCGTGGTCGAGGTCACCTGAGATGACCGACCCGGCCTATCAGCGCCTCGGCCTGCCAGCGACGGCCTCGCCATACACCGTCTTGCGGGCTGCGGTCCGGGCGCTGCACCCCGACACGCGCGCCGTTCGCGGCTTCCGGATCGCACGCAAGCGCTTCTACCTGCAGATGCTTTGTGCCCATGCCGCGCGACAGACGGCAGGCGACGATCCGGCCCGCTGATCGTTCCCGACCACCCCCTCATCCCGACACAGCGCCCGGCCACTTGGCCGGGTCTTCCCTATTCAGGAGGTTCCCATGGCGGATTACTTCACCCATTTCTCGTGCCTGCTCGACGTTGGCACCCCCGACAAAGCTGCCCGCGCGCTCGCCCTGTTCCAGAGCTTGCGCGAAGCCGATCACGATGCCGAGGACCCGGAGGTCGCAGGCTTCGACCTCGTGCGCCAGGACGCGCCCGAGGGCAGTACCCTCTGGTTCCATGACGAGGACCACGGCGATGTCGAAGCCGCCATCCGCTTCGTCCTGCGCCTCGCGGAAGAATTCGATCTCACCGGCCTCTGGGGCTTTCAGTATGCCCTCACCTGCTCCCGACCGCGCCTCGACGCCTTCGGCGGCGGCGCGCATGTCATCGATCTCGGCACACGCAAATCCGTCGGCTGGACCAGCAGCCAGGAATGGCTGGCCGCCGCGCTGAACGGGGAGGACGTCGATGCCTTCTGTAATGGGGCCAGTGCAGTCAATGGGTAATATTCAACAAAAGGCCCCCTCGAGGCTGAGCGCTTCGAGGGCATGGCTAGGCGGAACGGATAAGTCCTGGCGGTCACCCCCTCTGGCGCTTTCGATACCGTTCCATCGATTGTGATCCTACACCGGTTCGCGCTTCTGTCCGTGGTCGACGCAGTGGTCGCCAACTTGATGCTGGTTCAAAGCGGTCTCCGCGCGCCTATCTGAGATACGTGCTCGGAGCAGAAGCTTCGGCTACAAGGCATCGGGCGGCGTCGTCGGAAACCGCGTCCTGGTGAGGACCTCGATGGCCGGTTTTCAGGTCGGCCAGTTCGTTGTTTTCAGTCGCGGCAACTTGGCTGGCTTTAAGCCATCCTGGCAGCCTGGAATTCGGTGTTGTCGACCCACATGCGATGCAGAATCACACCCATCCTGCGGGCCAGAGCGACCGCGGCCCGCTTAACGCCACGCCGACGAACAACCCGCTCCGCCCATGCGCGCAACCAAGTCGGCTTTTTCGAGCGATGGATCACCACGGTGGCAGCTTGATACAGGGCGGTCCGCATATCCAGATCGCCAGCTTTGGTGACACCGCCGATGATATCCGTCTCTCCGGATTGGTAGCGACGAGGTGTCAATCCAATTGATGGGCCAACATCTTTCGACCGCCGAAACCTGCCGGGGTCATCGATGGTTGAGCGGACGGTCAATGCGACGACCGGACCAATTCCGGGCATCGTCATCATCAAGCGACAAACTGGATCCTCGCGGGTGATGTCTCGTGCCAGGCGTTCAAGGCGCACAAGCTCGCTGCGCAACGCAGCTCGAGCCCTGAGCATCGGTTCGATTGAAAGCTGGATGAGCTTGTTGCCATCGGTCAATTCGCGAACACGGTCTTCAAAGCTGACTTTGCCAATCCGACCAAGTCGAAGTCCGAAATTGCGCAGCATGCCCCGAATAGACATCTCGATGTTGATAGCGGCGTCTTGCACGGATCGGCGTGCACCGAGAAGCACCCTAAGCTCCTGCGCGGAAAGCGACTTGCAATGGACTGGCCGGAACCAACCCATCTGCAGCAAGCGGGCCAGGCCAGCAGCATCGCGGCGATCGGTCTTTACCGGCGCAGCTTTCAAGGCGGCTTTTACTTGCCGGGTCTCCATCAGCACCACCGGCAGTCCAAGGTCGGTCAAAGATTTATGAAGCCACTGGGACAAGGGTCCGGCTTCGATACCGATCGCTTCTACCACTCCCGGCATATTCCTGATGCAGGCGTTCAATGCCCCGGGGTCACTCGCGACTTTCGTTTCCTTCACAAGCTTGCCGTGCAGCCTGAATCAAGCAACGAAGCGCCCGAATTTCCCAGCGGGAAAAGTTCTGGATCCGCTTCAGCCCCGGGCAGCCACCCCATTACGGCATCTGAGGTCATCTGCACTACCGTCTACCAGTTCCCCGAACTCTCGGATGCGGCCAAGGAAAAGGCGCGGAGCTGGTATCGCGAGCTTGGCCCCCACGACGATTGGTGGGACGCGGTCTACGAGGATTTCGAGCGGGTCTGCGAAGCCCTCGGCATCCGCCTGAAGACCACGCCCGTCCGCCTGATGGGCGGCGGGACACGGGCCAAGCCCTGCATCTGGTTTTCAGGGTTCTGGAGCCAGGGCGACGGGGCCTGTTATGCCGAGCGACGGATTATGCGGAGCGGTCAGGTCATCACGCTGTAAACGCGAGGGATTTTCGACAATCCGCTCCGCATAACGACGGGCTT
>WOUW01000032.1 GCA_009773055.1 Paracoccaceae bacterium | reverse complement strand
GCTTTTACCATTTCGACCAGATCGCCGCCTGGACGACGGCGGATGTGGCACTGGTCGATGCCGAGCTGAAGTCTTTCAAGGGTCGCGTGACGCGCGACAAATGGGTGGTCCAGGCAAAGATCCTGGCCAAGGGAGGAACGGTCGAAGACGCCGCCGCTGCCGCAAAGGCATGACGGTAAAGGGAAGCAATGCGCCCCGGGGACACGGGCCGCACAGAGGGAGTGACACGGAATGCACAAGGCAGAGAATGTGAATGCCCCTTCGCTGGGCGGCTGGGTGATCGGAGCGGCGGCAGGGCTTGTGGCCTTCGGGGCGCTGGTCGTCATCGGCGAATTCGATCTCGTGCCCGCAGCTGCGATCGGGATCGTGGTGGCGTTGCTTGCCGGGCTGATCCTGGGCATGCCTTGGGGTGCTGGCGACAAGGCGCGGTTGGCGGCGCAAGTATCCGCACCGGCGGCACCGGTCGATACGCCCCGCGCGGCTGCCGCGAAACCCGAGACCATTGCTGCTGCCTTCGTGTCGGCCCCGCCAATGGTCGATCCCGCCCCTGCGTCCAAGCCCGCTGCGGTGGCCAAACCCGCAGCCAAGGCCAAGGCCGCACCAAAGGCGGCCGCAAAGCCGCAAACCGCAGCCGCGCCCGAAGCCGACGCAAAGCCCAAGACCGAGGCAAAGCCCAAGGCTGCCAAGCCCGCCAAGCCTGCCGGTCCGGAACGGTTGACCGCACCCCGCAAGGGCAAGGCTGATGACCTGAAAGAGATCGAGGGCATCGGGCCGGCGCTGGAAAAGCTGGTGAACGCGATGGGGTTCTATCACTTCGACCAGATCGCGAGCTGGTCGGATGCTGACGTGGCCCTGGTCGATGCCGAGATGAAGACTTTCAAGGGTCGGATCACCCGCGACAAATGGGTGTCACAGGCCAAGATCATTGTGACCGAAGGGCTTGAAGCGTTCCGTGAACGCGCCAAGACCAACAACTACTGAAAGCTATGCCCGAGAACCGTCCCGATTCAGCCGAAGCCAAGCGCGCCGCCCAAGCGCGTCTGGTAGCCATCGTGCTGGCCGGGACGATGTTTCTGTGGCTGGGGGCGCAGTGGCTGGGGGGTCGGCTGGGGTGGGACACGCGCTATGTGTTCCTGTTCGACTTCGCAGCCATTGCGGCCTTCGTCTGGGCCATGGTGGTGACGTATCAGATCTGGCGGGGACGCCAGGGTTAAGGAAGAAGAGCGATGCTCAAGGATCAGGACCGCATTTTCACCAACCTCTACGGGATGCATGACCGCAGCCTGAAGGGTGCCATGAAGCGCGGGCATTGGAACGGCACTGCCGACATCATCAAGCGCGGGCGTGACGTTATCGTCGAACAGGTCAAGGCATCCGGCCTGCGCGGGCGGGGTGGGGCGGGTTTCCCGACCGGCCTCAAGTGGTCGTTCATGCCAAAGCAGTCGGACGGGCGGCCGTCCTATCTGGTCGTCAATGCGGACGAGTCCGAGCCCGGCACCTGCAAAGACCGCGAGATCATGCGGCACGATCCGCACACTCTGATCGAGGGCTGCCTGATCGCGTCCTTCGCGATGGGGGCGAATGCCTGCTACATCTACATCCGCGGTGAATACATCCGCGAGCGTGAGGCCCTGCAGTCCGCAATCGACGAATGCTATGACGCGGGGCTTCTGGGCAAGAATGCCGCGAAGTCTGGCTGGGACTTCGACCTCTACCTGCACCACGGGGCAGGGGCCTACATCTGCGGCGAGGAGACCGCCCTGCTGGAGTCCCTGGAAGGCAAGAAGGGCATGCCCCGGATGAAGCCGCCGTTCCCGGCAGGCTCGGGGCTTTACGGCTGCCCGACCACGGTGAACAACGTGGAATCCATCGCCGTTGTGCCGACGATCCTGCGGCGCGGGGCCGACTGGTTCTCGTCCTTCGGGCGTCCGAACAACGTCGGCACCAAGATCTTCGGCATCTCGGGCCACGTGATGCAGCCCTGCGTCGTCGAAGAGGCAATGTCGATCCCGCTGAAGGAACTGCTGGAGCGTCACTGCGGCGGCGTGCGGGGCGGGTGGAAGAACCTGAAGGCGGTTATCCCGGGTGGGTCCTCGGTGCCGCTTCTGACCCAGTCGCAGTGCGACGACGCGATCATGGACTTCGACTGGCTGCGCGAGCAGCGCTCGGGTCTGGGGACGGCGGCGGTCATCGTGATGGACCAGTCGACCGACGTCATCAAGGCGATCTGGCGGCTGTCCAAGTTCTACAAGCACGAAAGCTGCGGCCAGTGCACCCCCTGCCGTGAGGGCACGGGCTGGATGATGCGGGTCATGGACCGTCTGGTCCGCGGCGAGGCAGAGGTCGAGGAGATCGACATGCTTCTGTCGGTGACAAAGCAGGTCGAAGGCCACACGATCTGCGCCCTTGGCGATGCCGCGGCCTGGCCGATCCAGGGCCTGATCCGCGCCTTCCGCGACGAGATCGAGGACCGGATCAAGGCCAAGCGAACCGGCCGCATTTCAGCTGTCGCGGCGGAGTGATGCGCATGGCTTTGGCCCTTTCGGTGACCCTCGCCCAGGCGGGTTGTGTGGGAACGGCTGCGACCGTTCCAGCGGCGCGTGAGCCTTTGCGCGTCACCAACGGCGGCCAGCCGTTCCAGATGTGGGACGGGGTCCTGGCCCGCAAGGCGGCCGATGCGGCATGTGGCGGCAGGGTCAATGTTTCGATCTACGACCGCTTCGACCGGGCGACCGGCGAATGGGTCTATCCGGAGGGCTGCGCATGACGAATGCCGTTAGCCTTGGTCACAAAGCGCTGAAGTGGGCGCTTTGTCATGGCATATCAACGGGGGTTGGCCCCATCTCCGGCGCACGAGCAGCCGCCCTCATGCGGCTGCAGGACGCAGCCAAGGAGGCCAACATGCTTCGCACCTTTATCATTGCTCTGACACTTGCCGTCACCACCCCCGCATTCGCGCTGGTGCCGATCAACGAAGAACCGGTCATCCACGACAAGCTTCTGCAGGGCTTCATCGGCGACGCCATCGCTGACAATTGCCCCACCATCGAGGCCCGCACTCTGCGCGCGCTTGGGGAGCTCAATAACCTCCGCGACTACGCGCTGGAGCAAGGCTACAAGTCGAACGTGGTGCGCGAGTTCGTCACTTCGAAAACCGAAAAGGCCAAGTTCAAGGCGGAAGCCGCGGAATGGCTGAAGGCCAAGGGTGCCGAGCCGGGCAATCCGGACGCCTTTTGCAAGATCGGCGAAGAGGAAATCGCCAAGGAAAGCCTGGTCGGCTATCTTCTGAGGTCGAAGAAATGACAAAAGCCGGTCTGCACCTGGCCGAGTTGAACGTGGGGCGCCTTTTGGCCCCCACGGACGATCCCCGTGTGGCCGAGTTCATGGCGGCCCTTGACCGGGTCAACGGGCTTGGCAAACGGATGCCGGGCTTTGTCTGGATGATGGAAGGCTCGGGCGAACCCGGGACGGGGAACACCGAGGCCAAGATCGAAGGCGACCCGCAGTTCGTGTCGAACCTAACGGTCTGGGAAAGCGTGGAAACGCTGGAGCATTTCGTCTTCAACACCGTCCACCGCGCCTTCTATGAACGGCGGCAGGAGTGGTTCGAGGTGTTGGGCCGGATGCATTTCGTCATGTGGTGGGTGCCTGCGGGGCACAGGCCGACCTTGGACGAGGCGCTGGCGCGGCTGAAGCATCTGGAGACGCATGGCGACAGCGACCAGGCCTTCGGCTGGAAATACCTGAAAGAAGCGCAGGCGTGGAAGACCCATGGTTGCGCGCAAGTGGCGGCGGAGTAGGGCGATGTGCTACGGCGGTCTCGAACCGAAATATATGATGCGCGACATCGAAACGCGCGTGAAACACCTGTCATTCGAACAGGATACGACGAAACAGGCAGCCCTTGCGCCGCAAGCGGGGCTGCTGGCCCGGCTGCGCGACGCCGTTGTCGGGCTGCTGCGGAAGGACCGGGCGCATGTCTAACTTGAAGAAACTCAGCATCGACGGGATCGAGGTCGAGGTCGACGGTGCGATGACCATCATCCAGGCTGCGGAAGTGGCCGGGGTGGAGATCCCGCGTTTCTGCTACCACGAACGGCTGACCATCGCCGGGAACTGCCGGATGTGCCTGGTCGAGGTGGTCGGCGGCCCGCCGAAGCCTGCAGCTTCCTGCGCCATGCAGGTCAAGGATTTGCGGCCCGGCCCGAATGGTGAGGCGCCGATCGTCAAGACCAAGTCGCCGATGGTGAAGAAGGCCCGGGAGGGGGTGATGGAGTTCCTCCTGATCAACCACCCGCTCGACTGCCCGATCTGCGACCAGGGCGGCGAGTGCGACCTGCAGGATCAGGCGATGGCCTACGGCGTGGACTTCTCCCGCTACCGCGAGCCGAAGCGCGCGTCCGAGGACCTGAACCTCGGCCCGCTGGTCGAGACCAAGATGACCCGCTGCATCTCCTGCACCCGCTGCGTGCGCTTCACGACCGAGGTCGCCGGGATCACCCAGATGGGCCAGACCGGGCGCGGGGAAGACAGCGAGATCACCAGCTACTTGAACCTGACGCTGGATTCGAACCTGCAAGGCAACATCATCGACCTCTGCCCGGTCGGGGCGCTGACCTCGAAGCCCTACGCCTTTACCGCCCGCCCCTGGGAACTGACCAAGACCGAAAGCATCGACGTCATGGATGCGCTGGGGTCGAACATCCGCGTCGACACCAAGGGCCGCGAAGTCATGCGCTTCCTGCCGCGCAACCATGACGGCGTGAACGAGGAGTGGATTTCCGACAAGACCCGCTTTGTCTGGGACGGCCTTCGTCGGCAGCGGCTGGACACGCCCTATGTCCGCGAGAATGGCAAGCTGCGGAAGGCGACATGGGGCGAGGCGCTGGAGAAGGCGGCTGCCGCGATGACGGGCAAGCGCGTCGCCGGTCTGGTCGGCGATCTGGCCCCGGTCGAGGCGGCTTATTCCTTGAAAAAACTCGTGGAATCGCTGGGCGGCAAGGTCGAATGCCGCACCGATGGGGCGAAGCTGCCGGTGGGCAATCGTTCGGCCTATGTCGGCACCGCGAAGATCGAGGATATCGACAGCGCCAAAGTGATCCTGCTGATCGGGACCAACCCGCGCCTTGAGGCTCCGGTGCTGAACGCGCGGCTGCGCAAGGCCTGGGCCAATGGCGCGATGATCGGGCTGTTCGGTGAGAAGGTCGATCTGACCTATGATTACAAGCACATGGGCTCGGACCGGGCGGCTTTGGTCGAACTGGTGGGCCGGGTGACCGAGAAGCCGGATACGCTGGTCATCATCGGCCAGGGTGCGATCAACGAAGCGGATGGCGAGGCGGTGCTGAGCCAGGCCATGGCCTATGTCCAGGGCTCGGGCGCGAAGTTCATGGTGCTGCACACCGCCGCGGGCCGGGTTGGCGCGATGGACGTGGGCGCGGTGACCGAGGGCGGGCTGTCGGTTGCGACCGAGGGTGCAGAGGTGGTCTACAACCTTGGCGCGGACGAAGTCGAAATCGCATCCGGCCCGTTCGTGATCTACCAGGGGTCGCATGGTGACCGGGGTGCGAACCGGGCCGACATTATCCTTCCGGGCGCGGCTTACACCGAAGAGAACGGGCTTTTCGTCAACACCGAGGGGCGGCCTCAGCTTGCCTTCCGCGCCGGTTTTGCGCCGGGCGAGGCGAAGGAGAACTGGGCGATCCTGCGGGCCTTGTCGGCCGAGGTCGGCCAGCAACTGCCGTGGGATTCGCTGGCGGGTCTGCGGGCCGCGCTGGTGAGGGCGCATCCGCATCTTGGGCGCGTGGACGAAGTGCCGGAAAATGCGTGGCAACCGCTGCCGGTGAAGGCCCCGGCCAAGGCCACGTTCCGCAATGTGATCAAGGACTTCTACCTGACCAACCCGATTGCCCGAGCGTCTTCGGTGATGGCCGAGCTCTCTGCCATGGCCAAGGACCGCGCGGCGACCCCGATTGCGGCGGAGTAAGACAGTGGCGCAGCGCCTGTCTCTGCTGGCGACCCTTGGCACCGCGACAGCGGCGCTGGGGGCTTGCGCGCCCGCCGGAGAGGTGCCAGAGGAACGCGGGCAGACGGCGGTCTATCAGGGGGTCTCGACGATCCTGCTCGACAAGGATCTGGTCAGCTTCTCGGTCGCGATGACCGGGGCGCAGGACCGCTCGGACGTCGAGGCCTATGGCCGCTGCGCTGCCGCGCAATACGCGCTGGATCAAGGGTTTGGCTTCGCACGGCAAGTGCGGACCATCGTGACGAAGAAAGGGCAGTCTTGGTTCGGGGATGCGGTTTACCTCCTCTCGGCCAACCTGCCCGAGGGCCTGCGCACCATCGACGCCGAAGTGGCGTCGGTGGAATGCGCCGAGCTTGGAATACCGACCAAGTAGGGCTGGCGGTTTGAGGATGAGGGACTGATATGGACGGGTTTCTTGCCACAGGGTTCGGGACGGCGGTGCTGATCGCGGCGCAGTCGCTTCTGATCGTGGCTTTCGTGATGATCAGCCTGCTGTTCCTTGTCTACGGCGACCGGAAGATCTGGGCGGCGGTGCAAATGCGGCGCGGCCCGAACGTGGTGGGGCCATTTGGCCTGCTGCAATCGGTCGCCGACGCGCTGAAATACGTGGTCAAGGAAATCGTCATCCCGGCGGGTGTCGACCGTCCGGTGTTCTTTCTGGCCCCGATGCTGTCCTTCGTGCTGGCGATCCTGTCCTGGGCGGTGATCCCGTTCGATTCAGGCTGGGTCTTGGCCAACATCAACGTTGCGATCCTGTTCGTCTTCGCCATCTCCAGTCTGGAGGTTTACGGCGTGATCATGGGCGGCTGGGCGTCGAACTCGAAGTATGCGTTTCTTGGATCGCTGCGGTCCGCCGCACAGATGATCTCTTACGAGGTGTCGCTGGGCCTGATCATTATCGGGGTGATCATCTCGACCGGGGGGATGAACTTCTCGTCCATCGTGGCGGCGCAGGACGGCAATTACGGGCTCTTCAACTGGTACTGGCTGCCGCACTTTCCGATGGTGTTCCTGTTTTTCATCTCGGCCCTCGCGGAAACCAACCGCCCGCCGTTCGACCTGCCCGAGGCCGAGTCCGAACTCGTCGCCGGGTTCATGGTGGAATACTCCTCGACCCCCTACCTTCTGTTCATGGCGGGCGAATACATCGCGATCTTCCTGATGTGCGCGCTGATCAGCCTGCTGTTCTTCGGCGGCTGGCTGTCGCCGATCCCTGGCCTCGCGGACGGCTGGTGGTGGATGGTCGCCAAGATGTGGCTCTTCTTCTTCATGTTCGCCATGGTGAAGGCGATCGTCCCCCGCTACCGCTATGACCAGCTGATGCGGATCGGCTGGAAGGTCTTCCTGCCGATGTCGCTCGCGTGGGTCGTGATCGTAGCATTCCTTGCGAAATTCGAAGTGCTCGGCGGATTCTGGGCCCGCTGGACGATTGGAGGCTGATGATGTCCAACATCGACTGGACCCGCGCCACGAAGTATTTCCTGCTGATGGATTTCATCAAGGGCTTCGGCCTCGGGATGAAGTACTTCTTCGCGCCGAAGACCACGCTGAACTACCCGCACGAGAAGGGGCCGCTGTCGCCCCGTTTCCGCGGCGAACACGCGCTGCGCCGGTACCCGAACGGCGAGGAACGCTGCATCGCCTGCAAGCTGTGCGAGGCAGTCTGCCCGGCCCAGGCCATCACCATCGACGCCGAACCGCGCGAGGATGGCTCCCGCCGGACCACGCGCTATGACATCGACATGACCAAGTGCATCTACTGCGGCTTCTGCCAGGAGGCTTGCCCGGTCGATGCCATCGTCGAAGGCCCGAACTTCGAATTCTCGACCGAGACGCGGGAGGAACTGTTCTACAACAAGGACAAGCTTCTGGAAAACGGCGCCCGCTGGGAAGCCGAGATCGCCCGCAACCTTGAAATCGACGCCCCATACCGGTGACCCCATGACCGATGATTTCGCCAAGATGTTCGCCGCGATGATGGAGCAGGGCCAGAAGATGGCGTCTGCCTTTCTGCCGGGTATGGAGAACGTCGACGCGAAGGCCTTCGAGAAGTTCTTTCCGGCCATGCCGAAAGAACTTCTGGAGATGTGGTTCGGCAAGACCTTCAACCCCGAAGGCCTGGACGCGCGGACGCGCTTTCTGGTTACCATCGCGGCACTGACGGTCCTCGGGCCGGTGGGCGAACCGCAGCTGCGGATGACGATCAAGAACGGGCTGGCTGCCGGGGCCACCAAGCGCGAGGTCGCGGAAGTGATCTGGCAGATGTCGATGTTCGGCGGGATGCCCGCCATGCAGAAGGCGCTGGAAGTTGCCCAGTCCGTCTTCGCCGAGACCCCTGAGGAGAAAGACGCATGACCGTCTTCAGTTTCGCCTTCTACATGTTTGCCGTGATCACGGTGACGGCCGGCCTGATGGTAACGCTGTCGCGCAACCCGGTGCATTCGGTCCTGTGGCTGATCCTCGCGTTTCTCTCTACCTCGGGCCTTTTCGTGCTTCTCGGGGCCGAATTCGTGGCGATGCTGCTGGTCATCGTCTACGTGGGCGCAGTGGCGGTGCTTTTCCTGTTTGTCGTCATGATGCTGGACATCGACTTTGCTGCGCTGAAGGGGGAGCTTGCGCGCTACATGCCGCTGGGCCTTCTGATTGGCGTTGTCCTTCTGATGCAGGTCGCGATCGGCGTGGGCGTCTGGACCGCGGCGGATGGGTCCGAGGGATTGCGTCAGGCCGTTGCCCCGACCGAGATCGAGAACACCCGGGCCTTGGGGATGCTGCTTTATGACCGCTATTTCCTGCTGTTCCAGTTGGCGGGCCTGATCCTGCTGGTCGCGATGATCGGGGCGATCCTGCTGACGCTACGGCACCGCAAGGACATCAAGCGGCAGAACGTGCTGCAACAGATGTGGCGTGACCCGGCCAAGGCGATGGAACTGAAGGACGTAAAGCCGGGGCAGGGGTTGTAAGGCAGGGTAGGCAATCTGCCCACCGCACCGCAGAAAACGTGGGCAGATTGCCCACCCTACGAAAACAGGCCGAACGGCCACGAGGGAACGAAGATGATCGGACTTGAACATTACCTGACGGTGGCTGCGGCCCTTTTCGTCATCGGGATCTTCGGGATCTTCCTCAACCGGAAGAACGTGATCGTCATCCTGATGTCGATCGAACTGATGCTTCTGGCGGTCAACATCAACCTCGTCGCCTTCTCGTCCTTCTCGGGCGATCTGGTGGGCCAGGTCTTCACCATGTTCGTCCTGACCGTGGCTGCGGCTGAGGCTGCCATCGGTCTGGCCATCCTGGTCGTGTTCTTCCGCAACCGCGGCACGATCGAGGTAGAAGACGTCAACGTGATGAAGGGCTGACCGATGCAGATCGGAGAGAAGAACGTGTTCGGCATGCGGATCACCGCCGTCAAAGGCCGTACGCTCGACCTTGAATGCGAGACATGCCGCACCGCCGGGTCTGTTCCGGCGACCGAATTCCAATCGACCCGCTGCGGATCGACCCGCTGCGGTGCTACCCAAGGCAGGACCGAGTAAATGGCAACGATCATCCTCTTCGCTCCCCTGATCGGGGCCATCATCTGCGGCTTCGGCTGGCGGCTGATTGGCGAACGCGCGGGTCAGGTCATCACCACGGCGATGGTCTTCCTGGCGGCGGCGCTGTCTTGGTACATCTTCCTGACCTTCAACGGCGAGACGCAGCAGATCGTCCTGATGCGCTGGATCGAAAGCGGCACGCTGGGGTCGGAATGGGCGATCCGCCTCGACCGGCTGACCGCGATCATGCTGGTCGTGGTGAACACTGTCTCGGCGCTCGTCCACCTTTATAGCTTCGGCTACATGGCGCATGACGAGAACTGGCACGAGGGCGAGCATTACAAGGCGCGCTTCTTTGCCTACCTGTCGTTCTTCACCTTCGCGATGCTGATGCTGGTGACCGCCGACAACCTGGTGCAGATGTTCTTCGGCTGGGAAGGGGTGGGCGTGGCGTCCTACCTTCTGATCGGTTTCTACTACCGCAAGCCCAGCGCAAATGCCGCCGCGATCAAGGCTTTCGTGGTCAACCGCGTCGGCGACTTCGGCTTCGCGCTTGGTATCTTCGCGCTCTACTACCTGACCGACAGCATCCGCTTCGACGATGTCTTCGCCGCCGCACCGACGCTGGCCGAGACGAACCTGACCTTCCTCTGGGCCGACTGGAATGCGGCGAACCTGATCGGGGTCCTTCTGTTCATCGGTGCGATGGGGAAATCGGCGCAGCTGATCCTGCACACCTGGTTGCCCGACGCGATGGAGGGTCCGACGCCGGTGTCGGCCCTGATCCACGCGGCGACCATGGTGACCGCCGGGGTCTTCCTCGTCTGCCGGATGTCACCCTTGTACGAATACGCGCCCGAGGCTTCGGCCTTCATCACCGTCCTTGGGGCCACGACGGCCTTCTTCGCGGCCACGGTCGGTCTGGTTCAGAACGACATCAAGCGCGTGATTGCCTACTCGACCTGCTCGCAGCTTGGCTACATGTTCGTGGCCGCCGGGGTCGGGGTCTATTCGGTGGCGATGTTCCACCTTTTCACCCACGCCTTCTTCAAGGCGATGCTGTTCCTTGGCGCAGGCTCGGTCATCACAGCGACGCACCACGAACAGGACATGCGCTTTTACGGCGGATTGCGGAAGAAAATCCCGCTGACCTTCTGGGCGATGATGATCGGCACGCTGGCGATCACCGGGGTCGGCATTCCGCTGACGCATTACGGCTTTGCCGGGTTCCTCTCGAAGGACGCGGTGATTGAATCTGCCTGGGTCGGCTCAAGCTACGCCTTCTGGCTTTTGGTCGTCGCGGCCTGCATGACCAGCTTCTACTCCTGGCGTCTGATGTTCATGACCTTCTACGGCGAGAGCCGCGCGCACGCGAACGGCCACGGAAATGACGACCACCATGGTGCTGTGCATGATGCGAATGGCCACGACGCCCACGCGCATGAGCCGCACGAAAGCCCGATGGTCATGCTGATCCCGCTGGGGGTTCTGGCGCTTGGGGCCGTCTTCTCGGGGATGCTGTGGTACAAGGTCTTCTTCGGTGAGGAAATCGCCGTCCGCGACTGGTTCGGCATGGAGGCCGCCGCCGCGCATGGCGAGGCTCAGACCGGGACGGCTGCTGCAACCGAAACCCACGGCGACACCGCCGCGACCGAAGCCGCCCCTGTCGAAGGGACGGGTGTCGCGACCGAGGCGGCCCCGGTGGAACCCGCCGCGACCGAGGCCGCACCAGCCGAGGATCATGCCGCGACTGACGCCGCCGTCGAAGGCCATGCCACCTCGGGCGTCGCTCCGAAGGGCGCGATCCTGATGCTGCCCTTCACCCCGGAAGAGCAGGCCGTCGTCGACACCCGGCTTGACGCCGACAAGGCCGCCAAGGCCGAACACGCGCCGACGACGATGATCAACGCGGCCCATGTGGTGCCGGCCTGGGTGAAGGTCTCGCCCTTCGTGGCGATGCTGATCGGCTTCGCCCTCGCCTGGCTTTTCTACATCAAGGATCCCAGCCTGCCGCGCCGCCTGGCGACGCAGCAGCGTCCGCTCTACCTGTTCCTCTTGAACAAGTGGTACTTCGACGAGCTTTACGATGTGATCTTCGTCCGCCCGGCGATATGGCTTGGGGGCTTCCTGTGGAAGAAGGGCGATGGCAACGTCATCGACGGCTCGCTTAACGGGGTGGCGCTGGGGATCATCCCCTTCTTCACCCGCCTCGCAGGCCGCGCGCAGTCCGGCTACCTGTTCCACTACGCCTTCGCGATGGTGCTGGGGATCGTGATCCTTGTCACCTGGATGACGCTCTTCGGCGGCGCGAAGTAAGGGGCGCGCACAATGGAAAACCAGCTTCTCTCGATCATCACCTTCCTGCCACTTGTTGCGGCGCTGATCCTCGCGCTCTTCATGCGCGGCGACGACGCGGCGGCGCGGCAGGGGGCGAAGTGGCTTGCGCTCTTCACCACCGCGGCGACCTTCGTCATTTCGCTGTTCATCCTGTTCCGGTTCGATCCGTCGAACACCGGCTTCCAGTTCGTCGAGGAGCGCCCCTGGATCCTGGGCCTGACCTACAAGATGGGCGTTGACGGGATTTCGATCCTGTTCGTGATGCTGACCACATTCCTGATGCCGATCACGATCTATTCCTGCTGGAACGTGGAGACGCGGGTCAAGGAATACATGATCGCCTTCCTGGTGCTGGAAAGCCTGATGCTGGGCGTGTTCTGCGCGCTGGACCTGGTGCTTTTCTACCTCTTCTTCGAGGCCGGACTGATCCCGATGTTCCTGATCATCGGCATCTGGGGCGGCAAGGACCGGATCTACGCCGCGTTCAAGTTCTTCCTTTATACCTTCCTTGGGTCGGTCCTGATGCTGGTCGCGATGATCGCGATGTATCTGGATGCGGGGACCACGGATATCGCAAAGCTTCTGGTGCATGACTTCGGGTCCGAGACGTTCAGCGTCCTTGGTTTCCAGGTCGTTGGCGGCTTGCAGACCATGCTGTTCCTCGCGTTCTTCGCGTCGTTCGCCGTGAAGATGCCGATGTGGCCGGTCCACACCTGGCTGCCCGATGCGCACGTTCAGGCCCCGACGGCGGGGTCGGTCGTGCTGGCGGCGATCCTTCTGAAGATGGGTGGCTACGGCTTCCTGCGCTTCAGCCTGCCGATGTTCCCGATCGGGTCCGACGTGATGGGTCCCCTGGTCCTTTGGATGAGCGCGATTGCCATCGTCTACACCAGCCTTGTCGCGCTGGCGCAGACCGACATGAAGAAGCTGATTGCTTATTCGTCTGTGGCGCACATGGGCTATGTTACCATGGGCATCTTTGCGGCCAACCAGCAGGGGGTCGACGGGGCGATCTTCCAGATGATCAGCCATGGCTTCATCTCGGGGGCCCTGTTCCTTTGCGTCGGGGTGATCTACGATCGGATGCACACCCGCGAGATCGACGCCTACGGTGGCCTTGTGAACCGGATGCCGGCTTATGCGCTGGTCTTCATGTTCTTCACCATGGCCAACGTGGGACTGCCCGGCACCAGCGGCTTCGTGGGCGAATTCCTCACGCTGATGGGCATCTTCCAGGTCAACACCTGGGTCGCTGCTGTCGCCACCTCGGGTGTGATCCTGTCGGCGGCCTATGCGCTTTGGCTTTATCGTCGGGTCGTGTTCGGCGACCTGATCAAGGGGGCCTTGAAGTCGATCACCGACATGGACCGTCGCGAGAAGACGATCTTTGCTCCGCTGATCGCGATGACCCTGATCCTGGGCGTCTACCCCAGCCTTGTGACCGACATCATCGGGCCCTCTGTCACGGCCCTTGTCACCGACTACCAGGCTGCTGTGCCCGCTGACGGCGTGGACGTGGCCCTGAACGAAGGACAAACGGAATGACTTCCGCAGACTTCCAGACCCTGCTGCCCGAGATTGTGCTGGCCGGCTATGCCATGGCCGCGCTGATAGCGGCGGTCTATACGTCCAAGGACAAGCTGGCACCGGCACTCGTCTGGGCGACGGCGGGTCTGTTTGTGGCTCTGGCGCTTTACATCGGAGCCGGCGGCGAGGGCGAACGGACAGTCTTCAACGGCCTATTCACCGATGACCCCTTTGCGCGCTTTTCCAAGGTGACGATCCTGCTGTCTGCCGCCGCCGTCCTGGTGATGAGCCAGGACTACATGACCCGTCGCGAGCTTCTGCGCTTTGAATACCCGATCCTTGTCACGCTGTCGGTGGTGGGCATGATGGTCATGGTCTCGGCCGCCGACCTGATCACGCTTTACATGGGGCTGGAGCTGCAATCGCTGGCGCTTTACGTCATCGCCTCGATCCGGCGTGACAGTGCGAAATCCTCGGAAGCAGGGCTGAAGTATTTCGTCCTCGGCGCGCTCTCCTCGGGGCTTCTCCTTTACGGCGCGTCGCTGGTCTACGGCTATGCCGGGACCACCCAGTTCGCCGGCATCTTGTCCACTGTGCAGGATGGTGTGCCATTGGGCCTTCTGTTCGGCCTCGTTTTCATGCTGGCGGGGCTTGCCTTCAAGGTCTCTGCCGCGCCGTTCCACATGTGGACGCCCGACGTCTACGAAGGCTCGCCCACCCCGGTCACTGCCTTCTTCGCCACAGCCCCCAAGGTTGCGGCGATGGGCCTGATCGCGCGGCTGGTGCAGGATGCCTTCGGGGGTATCCCGGCCCAATGGGGTCAGGTGCTGGCAGGTCTTGCAATTGCGTCGATGTTCCTTGGCGCGGTTGCGGCAATCGGCCAGCGCGACATCAAGCGGCTGATGGCCTATTCGTCGATCGCCCACATGGGTTACGCATTGATCGGCCTTTGCGTCGGCACGGCCTACGGCGTGCAGGCGACGCTGATCTACATGGCGATCTACGTCACGATGAACGTCGGCACTTTCGCCTTCATCCTGTCGATGGAGCGGGACGGGCGGCCGGTCAGCGATATCGCGGGCCTCAACCAGTTCGCGAAGAAGGAGCCGCTGAAGGCGCTGGCCATGCTGGTGCTGCTGTTCAGCCTTGCCGGTGTTCCGCCGATGGTCGGCTTCTTCGGCAAGTTCTATGTCCTGAAAGCCGCCGTCGATGCGGGCTGGGTCTGGCTGGCCGTCGCAGGCGCGGTGGCCTCGGTCATAGGGGCTTTCTACTACCTGCGCCTCGTCTTCTATATGTATTTCGGTGCCGAGCAGGAACCGGTCGACAGTCGCATGGCTCCGGTGCAATGGGCGATGCTTGTCGCTGTCGCGGCGATCATGCTGGTTGGCGTGGTGAACCTGTTCGGGATCGAACCGATTGCGGCAGCCGCCGCCGAAGCGCTTGTCCGCTAAGTCTGACCTAAGGTCAGGGCGCATTGTCCTGCCCGAGATCGACAGCACCAATGCCGAAGGGTTCCGGCGGGCCGCAGCGCTGGACGGCGCGACGTGGATTCTTGCAGGGCTGCAGACCGCTGGCCGGGGGCGGCGTTCGCGCCCCTGGTCCAGCCCGCAAGGCAACTTCCACGCCACGCTGGTCCTGAAGCCGATCGAGGCGCCGGAACAGGTTGCGCTAAGGTCCTTCGCCGCCGCCTTGGCGCTAAGGGACGCGCTGGTCCGGCTGACGGGCCTTGCCGGAAATCTGTCGCTGAAATGGCCAAACGACGTGCTGCTGAACGGTGGCAAGCTGGCTGGCATCCTGTTGGAAAGCGCAGGGCTTAACGGCCCCGATCCGGTCCTTTGTATTGGCATCGGGGTGAACCTGATCGCAGCCCCTGATCCTTCCCAGGTCGAACCCGGGGCGGTTCCGCCGGTATCGCTTTTGCAGGAGACCGGGCTTCGCGTGACACCCGAGGCTTTCCTCGACGCCCTCGCCCCGGCATATGCCGCGTGGGAGGCAACCTTCACCGACGAAGGCTTTGCGCCCCTGCGCGCGGCCTGGCTGTCCCACGCGGCGCGCCTGGGCGAACCGATCCGCGCCCGCACCGGGTCCGATATCCGCGAGGGCGTGTTTCAGACGATCGACGTTGCTGGCAACCTGATCCTGCGCACGCCCGATGCCACCCTTGCCATCCCCGCCGCCGAGGTGTTCTTTTGACGCCGACCAGTCGCGATGTCCCGTCGAAAAAACGTTACCCGCGCACAGCATAAGGGGCTCCAATGCTTCTCGCCATCGACTGCGGCAATACCAATACCGTCTTCTCGATCTGGGACGGTGCGAAGTTCATTGCGACCTGGCGCATCGCCACCGACCATAAGCGGACGGCGGATGAATATTTTGTCTGGCTTTCCAGCCTGATGACGCTGACCAAGACCACTGCGCAGGTGACCGAGGCGATCATCTCCTCGACCGTGCCGCGCGTCGTCTTCAATCTGCGCGTCCTTTGCGACCGCTACTTCGGATGTCGCCCGCTGGTCGTGGGCAAGCCCGACTGCCGCTTGCCCGTCGCCCCCCGCGTCGATCAGGGCACAACGGTCGGCCCGGACCGGCTGGTCAACACCGTCGCGGGTTTTGACCGTCACGGCGGCGACCTGATCGTGGTCGACTTCGGCACCGCCACAACCTTCGACGTGGTGGACAGCGATGGGGCCTATATCGGCGGCGTGATCGCGCCCGGGGTGAACCTTTCGCTTGAGGCGCTGCACATGGCCGCAGCCGCGCTGCCGCATGTCGATGTGGCCAAACCGCTGAAAGCCATCGGCACGAATACGGTGGCCTGCATGCAGTCGGGCGTGTATTGGGGCTATGTCGGCCTTGTCGAGGGCATCGTCCGCGAGGTGCGGCGCGAACGCGACCGCCCGATGAAAGTCATCGCCACCGGGGGCCTTGCCAGCCTGTTTGCGCAAGGGACCG
>WOUW01000079.1 GCA_009773055.1 Paracoccaceae bacterium | reverse complement strand
CTATGGGAAATTGCGATCAAGCGTGGTCTTGGTCGGGACGACTTCAGGGTCGATATGCGTCGCCTTTGGCGGATGCTCTTGGCCAGTGGTTATCTAGAGTTACCCGTGAGTAGCGAGCACGCCTTGGTTGCGGGAGATTTGCCAAACCTGCACAAAGACCCATTCGACCGCATGCTGATTGCCCAAGCCCGGGTAGAAGGTCTGTTGCTGCTGACGGTCGATAAGTCGGTGGCGAAATACGGCGAAGCCGTACTCAAGGTCTAAAAGCTAAGCGGCCCGGAATCACTCCCGAGCCGCCGCTCACTGAAAGATGAGGCCAGCGCCGACTTTTGCCGGAAACCGTGGTCTGTCCCTTATTTGCGATTCATGGCTACTTCATGCCGCCAGCAACTCGTGCAACCGCGAGGCGGTCTGCGCCTGCACTTCGACACTCTCGAACAGGCTGGCCGGATAAAGGTAATCCTCGCCGCTGTCATCGACGATTCGAATCATGCCGTGCGTTTCCACGGCATCCTTGACTTCATAAAGGCGACCAAGCGTCAGGTCGTCGGCGGAAAAATCCCCGCAGCCTTGACGGGAGACACATACGACGAATTTCATAACCACTCCTTTATCTTGAGCTTCACCTTGCCGATGCCATGAGCTTCATACCAATGAACCTCTGCCTTTGCCGTTTCGCCATCCGGCAGCTTCACGCGGGCAATCCCCTTCTTCTTGCGCCAGTTGCCGAGGCCGTGCTGGCTCCGCAACAGTGCGAGATCGCGAATGCCGCTGCCTTGGGCGATAGTCTCAACTTGAGCGATATCGCCAATGATTTCGAGCGGCATAACCCGGTTTCCTACCCATGCGAACTTGATGCGAAGCGTAGCAGAAAACGAGCACGGAAATGAAAACGGCCCGGAATCGCTCCCGAGCCGCCGTCCTGCCAGCGCCGACTTTTGCCGGAAACCGTGGTCTGAAAATCATCTAGCCGGCCTCCCACCGCGGTGAGGCGGTGGGGTTAAAGTGAGTTTGCTAACTTGCTTAACCACAGGAGGCCGAAGATGAAATATAGCGGAATTGACCTGCACTCGAACAACAGCGTGGTGACCGTGACGGACGAGGAAGATCGGGTAGTGGCGGAGAAGCGGCTGCCCAACGACCTGGCGAAGATTCTGGGATTGCTTGAACCCTGGCGGGAAGAGATCGTTGGGGTTGTGGTCGAATCGACCTTCAACTGGTACTGGCTGGTCGATGGCCTGCAAGCAGCGGGCTTCCAAGTGCACCTGGCCAATACCGTCGCAATCAAGAAATACGAAGGGCTCAAGCACAGCGGCGACGAAGCCGATGCCCGTTACCTTGCCCACCTGCTGCGGCTGGGGATACTGCCGACCGGCACTATCCTGCCGCCGGAGCAACGCGCCGTGCGCGATCTGGCCAGGAAGCGCATGCAACTGGTGCGCAGTCGCACCACGCAGATCCTCGCCGTCGAGAACATCACCGCCCGCCAGCGCGGCGCCCGCATCAGCAGCAATCAGGTCAAGCGCCTGACGGCGGAGACCATCGACCAGATGGCGCTGCCCGACGATGTGGCATTTGCGATCAAAACCAATGTAGCAGTCATCGCCACGCTTTCCGCGCAGATCGATCTTCTTGAAAAGCGTCTGCAGGAAAGAATCGGTGAGCGACCGGAATACGGACTCCTCACCAGCGTACCGGGCATCGGTCGCGTGCTGGCGACCACCATCCTGCTGAAAACCGGGCCGATCGACCGTTTCGCGGCGCCCGGCAACTTTGCTTCCTATGCACGCTGCGTCGACAGCGTGCGCACCAGCAACGGCAAGAAGAAGGGGGAAGGGAACACCAAGAACGGCAACAAGTATCTGGCCTGGGCCTTCGTCGAGGCCGCGAACTTCGCGTTGCGTTACTGCGCCGAGGCGAAACGGTTCTATGAGCGGAAGAAAGCGAGGACGAACAACGTGGTGGCGATCAAGGCGCTGGCGCACAAGCTGGCACGGGCCTGCTTCCACATTCTGAAGGAGCGCAAACCGTTTGACGTGACGCGCTGCTTTGCATGAGTTTCGACGGCACCGGTGAGCCAGGACAGGGGGCTGGAATGCGCACCAACTGATCTGAATTGGACGCTGGATGCCGTCACCGATTTGCAGCACAAGCGGATCGCCCGCAACGCGAGCCAGCCAGGGATTGGCGCCGATGCTTCGGCAGCCACGGGTCTGCGATGAACCCATTGGACGCGCTGCGGCACCAACGTTCTTCTGGGGCGGCGAAGCCGCCAGGGCGACAGGCAGATTCATCGCCGCTCGCTTGATCCTGATGGGTGTCTGGCGCGATTCGTCGCAGCCATGATTTGAAGAAACGGGCGTGATCGGCAACTGCAAACGGAGAGGGTGTTTCAAAACCGGCGGCTGACGCCGCCATGGATTTGTTTGCTCGCTTGACACCGGCCGGCTAATGGGTGACCCCTATTTATTTATTGTTGCGGTGGGCGGCCACAGGTTCAGCGCGATGAAGCGATGCGTTCATGTGGCATTGCCGCCCAGACCTTGATGCTCGCCGCCAAGTCAATGGGGTACGACTCATGCCCAATGGATTTGTCGGATTTCGATGAGGTTGCAAAATTGATT
>WOUW01000031.1 GCA_009773055.1 Paracoccaceae bacterium | reverse complement strand
CAACCAGCGCATCGTGGATGAACCTGGTTGAACGCTTCTTCGCGCAGATCACGGCCCGACGCATACGCCGGGGCAGTTACTCCAGCGTCGACGATCTGGAGGATGCGATCTACGACTACCTGCTGCAACACAAAGCCGAAGCCCTTCATCTGGAGCAAGTCCGCCGAGGATATCGTCTCCCGGGAACATCGCGCCCTGGACGCCCTCGATGCGATCCGCGGAAATCGGTAAAAAGCGTTAGACTCAGAACAGTAGCAAGTTTTCACGTTGCCGAACTGACGCTTTATCATCCGGAAGGGATGTTCTACCATCGCGATCACACGGCTGATCTGCGCGTCGACTAGATGCAGATCGCTGCCCTTCAGCGCCTGCGCACAACCTCCAAGGCAATATCCTCCGGGTAAGCGGCAGGAATTTTTCATGGCGCCGATTGCGTAATAATTTGCCTGCAGAAGCAAATTAAATTCGCATTCATTCTATCGCCATTTTTTTGCTGCACCTAGGAAAAATTTATAATAGCGCGAAGATTTAAATCCGCATGCTATTAGTGAAAACTTTACTCGACGCAAAATTGATGCATTTATTGGATAGAAAATCACCAGATTGATAAAAAAGTTAATACATTCAAAATTGGACATATTTCGGTGCTCTGGGATAATGAATCTTCCCAGCACAGCGATGCGCCTCCGGAGAAACTTTTCCAGCTTCTTTTTATTCTTGGCGCTTTCGTCGATCCGTATTAAATCATGCAAGGAATTGCAAGAGGCAACAATTCTGCTTCGAACGAGGCGGTTCCATCGGGCGGGCGTATGCACCTGTAAATCATTACTGGAGCTACTTTCATATCGTCCCTGGCGAACAAGCGGAATAGGAATGTATTCTATCGAACCAGAGAGAATAGCCCTCACGGATAAAACCCCATCCTCAATTATGCTGCCTCCAAATAGCGGATCATAATCCTTGAACAGTTCTATCGCATAAGCACAGGTAGGAGCAAAGAACGCAACATTCGGCCCTTTCAAGAGCAAGTCGATCGCTCCACTTTCGTGATCAGCTAATGGCGGCGTTAAACGCTCAACTCCATTACTAGTCATCACTTCCATATCACTATGAACTAACACGGCCGTCTGCCCCGCCTTTGTCCATCTTTCGACGATGGCTTCGCAGCGATTAGGAAGGGAAGTATCGTCTCCAGCCGCGACGACAATTAATGCCCCTTTGGCAATCGAAGCGACGGCGGAGACATGCAGTGCTGTGCCAAGATTTACTTCACTTCTTCTGATTAATATCTTATGCGGTCCGTGATAATCTTTCGCGATAGTTTCCATGAGTTGGAATGTTTTATCGGTTGAACAATCATCAGACATGATGATCTCTAACGGCGAATAATTTTGCGCGAGCCCGGCTGCTAAAGCGTCACGGATACAGTGTTCTTGCATATATCCAAATACAGCGAAGGTCACGAGGGGGAGTTCCGCCGTGCCGTCGGGCAGGTTCGTGTTGCCGTAGGTGCGTATCACAGCATCCATCTATTCATCCTTTCCCCCAAACGTGTGATGCGGCCTAGGCGGCCGCCTGCTCCCGCCATAGTTGACAGGCGCAGCAGCGCCCAGATGCCCGTGGCCAGCGCCAGCCCCAGGCCCAAGACCGCGCCCAGCAGCTCGGACGAGCGCGACGCGATGTCCACCGCCACCGCGGCGCCGATCACAGCCAGCGCCTGCGCCTTGACCGCTCGGGTCCAACGAAACCCGATCATCCGCCCGCCCAGCAACCAAACCAGTGGCAGATACGCAACATAGAGCGCGAGGAAGGCCACTCCTGTGGCAGTGACGCCCATCAGCGGCAAGCCGATCAGCACACCAAGGACAAAGACGCCCATCCCCAGTGACTCGGTCAGGATGAAGGTCTTGCCTGCCCCCACCGCGAGAAGAACGAAACCCAGCGGCCAACTCATCACCTTGAGGATGTCACCCAGAAGCTGCCAGCGCAGGATCTCGACGGCAGGGGCGAATTCGGCGGAATAGAGCAAATGGATGACCCAGGGCGCCAGGCCGAGCATCGCCAGCAGCACCGGCGCGCACAGCAGCAGCGCGACCTCTGTCTGTTCGTTGACAAGACGGGTGGCGGTGGTGCGGTCGCCGATCGCAGCCGTCAGGCGCGGGTAGTAGTCGGTTCCCATCGCACTGAGGACAAAGCCGAGATAGGTCATCCCGATCGCCGAGGCTGCCTGGAACTGCCCTAGAGCTTCGGTGCCCAACTCTCTCTGCACCAGAGTTCGCGCCGCGAGGTGACCCAGCGTCGTGACAAGCCCGCTGAACATGAACGCAAAGCCCAGCGTCAGCATTGTTTTCCACTCGCGCGCCATCTCAGGCAGGCGGATCGGAGGCCCGGCGGGGGCGCCAAGGCGCGCAACATAGAGGTGTCCGAGCATGAACGTGACAACCGGCGCGATCAGGACCATTGCGATCAGTCCCTGCGCGCCCCAGAGCCACAGTGCCAGAATGCCGAGAGCGGCTCCGATGACCCCAGCACCGGCATTGATCCGCGCGATATCGCCGATCCGGCGCAAACCGGTCAGCAGTGCGCCCTGCGACCCAGCGGCGACAGTGAGCGCAACGCCAAGCGATAGCCAGGCCACATCGTTCGCGCGAGTCTCATCAGCCAAAATCACCCGCGCGATCCAGCCGCTGGCCAGCCAGAACAGGGCCGCCCCGGTCAGGGCAAGAAGCATCGTTCCCCAGAACAATGCGCGGCGCGTGCGGCCTACTGCAACGTCTCCCCCCGCGGCATGGGCTACCGCGATCTGCCGGGTGCCGACGTTGCCTAGCCCCATCGCAGCAACAGACGAGGACGTCTGGATCAGGCTCAGATACAGTCCGATCAGGCCAACGCCCGCAGGCCCGAGCAGCAACGCCACGACCTTCATCTTCACAAGGCCCACAGCAATGTTTATGACCTGTGCCCCCCCGATGATCGAGGAGGAGCGCAGGATCGTGCGGTACGATGATCCGCTCAAACCGCCGCCCTGACTGCGTCGATCACCTGCGCGGCATCTGCCAGCGGGAACTGCGGCCCTATCGGCATGCTCAGCACTTCGCCCGCCAGTTGCCGGGCCAGCGGCAGGGCATCGGGGGCAAGACCCAGATCCGCATAGGCCGCCTGCATATGTGGCGGGATAGGGTAGTGGATCAGCGTGCCAACCCCTCCTTCGGCTAGCCGTTTCTGCAACCCGTCACGGTCAGGCGAGCGGACGACGTAAAGGTGCCAAGCAGGCTCGGCCCAGTCGGGAACATGTGGCAGTATCAGCCCGCTGTCCCGCAGCCCCTCGGCATAAGCACCGGCAATCGCACGGCGGCGGTCTGTCCAGGCATCCAGATGCGGCAGCTTGGCCTGCAGTACGGCGGCCTGGATCGGGTCAAGGCGCGAGTTAACGCCCTGCACCTCGTTCACGTATTTCACCCGGCTGCCATAGTTGCGCAGCACGCGGATGCGGTCGGCCAGATCGGCGCGGTTCGTAGTGATGGCCCCGCCATCGCCCAGAGCACCCAGGTTCTTGCCGGGATAAAAGCTCCAGCACACCACATCGCCATGCGCGCCGATACGCCGCCCCTTGTAGCGCGCGCCATGAGCTTGGGCCGCATCCTCGATCACCGAAAGGCCGTGCTGGTGGGCCAACGCAAGGATCGGGTCAAGGTCGGCAGGCTGGCCATAAAGATGAACGGGCAACAGCGCCCGCGTGGCCGGGGTGATCGCGGCGGCGATGCGGGCGGTGTCGATGTTGTGCGTCGCGGGGTTGGGTTCCACCGGAACTGGCCGCGCACCGACTGCCGTTACCGCCAGCCAGGTGGCGATATAGGTGTTCGACGGCACGATCACCTCGTCGCCCGGGCCGACATCAAGCGCCCGGAGGGCGAGGATCAACGCATCAAGCCCGTTGGCAAGACCCACCGCATAATCTGCCCCGCAATAGGCCGACCATTCGACCTCGAACGCGTCGACCTCGGGCCCGAGGATATACCAGCCGCTGTCGAGGACACGATGGATGGCCGCGTCTATATCGGTCTTGAGCGCACGGTAGGAAGCGCCGATGTCGAGAAATGGGATCATCGAGTTTTATCTTTCAGAGCTTGGAGGAAATCGTCATAGTTTCGAAGATAGTCCGACTCGTCATAGCGATGAGATGCTAGGACCATGCAGACAGCACCTTGGCTGAAGGAATCCATTTCACGCCAGATCAGCTTGCTGAGATAGAGTCCCCTGCGTGGGTCACGCAACCAATATTCGGATCTGGCACTTCCGTCGTCAATCTTCATGCGGAAACTTCCGGACAACGCAAAAACAACCTGTTCCAACTCTCGATGCGCGTGCCCTCCACGGTTGGAGTCCACCGGTACGTTGTAAAGGTAGTA
The DNA here is from genome assembly GCA_009773055.1 of Paracoccaceae bacterium. Classification (GTDB taxonomy): domain Bacteria; phylum Pseudomonadota; class Alphaproteobacteria; order Rhodobacterales; family Rhodobacteraceae; genus Tabrizicola. The sequence goes on along the minus strand of WOUW01000031.1, from coordinate 24,652 downwards.
TGCACGCGCGATTTGAAACGGTATGTGAATGCCCCCCTCTACGAAGGTCAGGTCTCCGCGGGGATCATGGATCTGCGGAAGTTGGATTTCAGTGACCGTTCCTCGTTTCATTCGATCTTCTATCATTATTTCCCCATAGTTTGATTCTGTGTTGATGCCGACCTATACCCGCGCAAATAGTAATAGTGGCAAGCATACAGATCTTCTTTCATCACTACGACAGAGTTTAGGCCGATGCAGGCACGGAGACTTCGAGATATTTTGTCTTCGCCCGTCTAACGACCTGTGCCTCAAGCGGAACAAGTATATTTACTTCCTGCTGCCCTTACGAGTCATGTCTTGATTGAAAATGCAGCCCAGCATCAAACGTAACTTGTCGACAAAGGCGGAATTCCTGCGTTGTCCATTAAATTTTACCATAGCAGAGGTCGGGTCGGTCATAATTGACTAGGTTCCGGGTCGCTCTATGGCCATTTCCATGCGAATTACTTCAGACTCGTCCTTACAAACGGCCGAAAAGCCCCAGCGTTCGTAACACTTCACTGCGATTTTGTTTTCGACACTTACGCGTAACCAGATTGTTTGAATCTCCCTATCGACAGCTTTCGATGCCACAAAATCAAACATTTGTCGTCCCACCCCCCGTCCACGAAGCTCTGTAGGGTAGATATACCCCCAGTACTCCGCAGTATGCAAAGACGGATCAATATGCTTCAAACCACAAGCACCAACCCACCCCTCAAATGATTTTACACCCAAGATGTAATAGTCTGTACGCTGACTTAGCGAAGCAAACCAAGCTTCTTGAGCATCTTTTTCAATCTGTTCAGCCATTATGAGGCGCCGAAAATCAGCGTTACTGAACCATTTTCGGGAAACTTCAAGGAATGAGCGGTCAATTTTTTCAAAATTAATCATTAAAGTTTTCTCCTTAGAAAATCGGTTTGTATGCTTACGTGCCAGATACGCGTCGCGGTCAGTCTGCTCAAGATGGCGGGCTTGGATTGGGCGGTGCCAGACTACACCATACTGTACGGGCGGCAGAAAACGCTGTCCTAAACAGAGAGCCCCTGACCGCCGAAATCCGCATCCCGCTGATGAACCGTTTTTCTGGTATTGAAACGGTCGAGATCGTCCTCGGTGCCTGAGCCAGAGGGGTAAATCATGCCTCAGGTCTGACCTGCGCAACGACGCTCAGCACGATCAGTGCAGAGGGCGTAGAGATAGTCCGCACCCTCGGTCCAGATCTGGAGCAGCGTCGGGTTCCGACCCTCGACCTGGTCTAGGCTTTTGGGAACCATCACAACCTCAGGTCACTCTGGTCGCGCGCAAACACGCTTTTAATATCACAAAACATGGCCCCGTCGCGACCATAGCTCCTCAATGCGTCCGGTCCTGACACGCGGAATGCGTCATGTGCCACCGCCAGCACGATACCGTCGTAAGCACCAGCCTCAGGCGTGCCGATCAGGTGCAGCCCGTATTCGTGCCGCGCCTCTTCGACATCGGCCCAGGGGTCGTGGACATCGACCTGCACGCCGTAGTCGCGCAGCTCTGCAATCACATCGACCACGCGGGTGTTGCGCAAGTCGGGGCAGTTTTCCTTGAAGGTCAGCCCCAGCACTAGCACCCGCGCCCCCTTGATCGCGATCCCCTTGCGGATCATCGTCTTTACCATCTGGCCCGCTACATAGGCGCTCATCCCGTCGTTGATCCGCCGCCCGGCAAGGATCACCTGGGGATGATACCCCAGCGCCTCGGCCTTGTGGGTCAGGTAATAGGGGTCCACGCCGATGCAGTGGCCGCCGACCAGACCGGGGCGGAAGGGCAGGAAGTTCCACTTCGTCCCTGCGGCCTTCAGCACGGCCTCGGTATCGATGCCTATCCGGTTGAAGATGATGGCGAGTTCGTTGACGAGCGCGATGTTGAGGTCGCGCTGGGTGTTCTCGATCACCTTCGCGGCCTCGGCCACGCGGATCGACTCGGCCTTGTAGGTGCCAGCCGTGATGATGCTGGCATAAAGCGCGTCGACCTTGTCGGCGATCTCGGGGGTGGAGCCCGAGGTGACCTTGCAGATCGTGGTCAGGCGGTGCGCCTTGTCGCCGGGGTTGATGCGTTCGGGGCTGTAGCCGCAGAAGAAATCGAGATTGTATGTCAGGCCCGAGACGCGTTCGAGGACGGGCACGCAATCTTCTTCAGTCGCACCGGGATAGACGGTCGATTCATAGATGACGATGTCGCCCTTCTTCAGCGCCCGGCCCACGGTTTCGGACGCCTTGATGAGCGGCGTCAGATCGGGCCGCTTGTGCGCGTCGATGGGCGTGGGGACAGTGACGATGAAGATCGTGGCGGCGTTCAGGTCGGCCGGATCTGCGGTCAGGGTCAGGTGCCGCGCCTCGGCCAGTTCCTCGGGTGGAACCTCGCGCGTGTGATCGCGGCCCGCGCGCAGTTCGGCGATGCGGTCGGGCTTGATGTCGAAGCCGATGACCGGGCGGTGCTTGCCGAATTCCACGGCAAGCGGCAGCCCGACGTAGCCGAGGCCGATAATGGCAAGAGTGCCGTCAGGAATGTTCATTCAATCACTTCCCCCAATATTCCCTGAACCATTCGACAAACCGCGCGATCCCGTCGCGGAAATCGGTTTGCGGGCGATATCCGGTCAGCCGCTGCAAGAGGCTCGCATCCGCCCAGGTGGCGGGCACATCGCCCATCTGCATCGGCATGCAATTGCGGATCGCCTTCTTCCCGAGGCACTCCTCGATCGCGTCAATGAAATCGAGCAGCCGCACCTTGTCCGAATTGCCGATGTTGACGATGCGGAAGGGGGCCACGGGCGATAGGCTGTCGCCTTCCAGCACGACCCCATCGGCCGGCCGTTCTGGCACTGCATCTATCAGCAGGCGGATGGCGCGAACCAGATCGTCGACATAGGTAAAGTCGCGATACATGTCGCCTTGGTTGTAGATGTCGATCGCGCGGTCATCGAGGATCGCATCGACGAACTTGTAAAGCGCGAGATCAGGCCGCCCCCAGGTGCCATAGACGGTGAAGAACCGGAACATCGTGGTGGGCAGGTTCCACAGATGCGCATAGGCATGGGCCATGCTTTCATTGGCCTTTTTCGTCGCGGCATAGATGGTCAGCTGTGTGTCGGCCTTTTCCGTCTCGGTGAACGGCATCTCGGTATTGGCGCCGTAGACCGATGAGGTCGAGGCCATCAGCAGGTGTTTGACCTCGAGGCGCCGCGCGGCCTCCATCACGTTGAATGTGCCGATCACATTGCTGTCGAGATAGGCGCGCGGGTTTTCGAGGCTGTATCGAACGCCTGCCTGCGCTGCGAGGTGAACAATCACATCAGGCATGAATTCATCGGCCATCGCATCGAAACGCGCCTGATCCTCCAGCATACCCTCCATAGCTGAAAAATGCGGGTTCTGCAGGAGCATTGCATGACGACGCTGCTTGAGCGTGACGTCATAGTAGTCCGTCATCCCATCGTAGCCCTGCACCCGAAAGCCCTCGACCAAAAGCAGCTTGGCAAGATGAAACCCGATGAACCCTGCGGTTCCAGTGATCAGCACACGACGTGGGTTGCTCTCATTGTTGTTCATCGGCCCACCCCATCGTAAGCTACAAATCCGGCGCCAAGTGCCGTTTCTCGATCATAGATGTTTCGAAAATCGGCCATTCTGGGCGTTTTCATGGCCACTGCGAGACGCGCCAGATCGAGTGCACGAAACTCATTCCATTCCGTCAAGACGATCAGGAGATCTGCACCGGCTGCTGCTGAATAGGCATCATCTTCCCAAGATACTCCCGGCAAAAGCGCTTCGCCCTCACGGCGCCCCTGCGGATCAACTACATGCACCTTCGCGCCGGCGCCGATCAGCCCCGGAACAATGGTCAGCGAAGGAGCCTCCCGCATGTCATCTGTGTTCGGCTTGAACGTAACACCCAACACGGCGACCTTGCTGCCTGCGACGCTCCCACCGCAAAGGTCCACGGCTTTTGCGATCATACGCCGCTTGACGCTGTCATTCACGGCGATGACGGTTTCGGTGATCCTCTGCGGCACGGCATGCTCTTGCCCGATGCGGGCTAAAGCCAGTGTATCCTTCGGGAAACAGGATCCCCCGTAGCCGGGGCCAGCGTGCAGGAACTTGGCTCCGATCCGACCATCCAGACCGATGCCTTTCGCAACGGCTTTGACATCTGCGCCCACCCGTTCACAGAGCGCAGCGATTTCGTTGATGAAGCTGATCTTGGTCGCAAGGAAGGCGTTCGCCGCGTATTTGATCAGTTCAGCGCTTTCGAGCCCGGTGTAAACGATCGGGAAATCTCGCAGAAAAAGCGGACGGTAGATCTGCGCCATTACCTCTTTGGCGCGCTCGGTCTCGACACCCACGACCACACGATCCGGTCGCATGAAGTCCTCGATTGCCGCCCCCTCGCGCAGAAACTCAGGGTTGGACGCCACATCAAAATCAGCGTCAGGACGAGCTTTTCGTATGACCTCGGCAACGCCTCGGTTCGTACCAACAGGAACCGTCGATTTGGTGACCACCACGGCATAGTCGGTCAGGGCGGCCGCAACCTCAGCTGCCGCTGCGTAGACATAGGTGAGATCTGCGTGGCCATCCCCTCTGCGCGAGGGTGTCCCGACGGCTATGAAGATCGCGTCAGCGCCATCGACAGCCTCAGCAACCTGCGTCGTAAACGACAAACGCCCCGCGGCAGCATTCTTGGCCAGAAGAACGTTGAGGCCGGGTTCGTAGATGGGAACCTGGACCGCATTCAATTGGTTGATTTTCGTTGCAGATTTATCGACACAAACGACATTGTGCCCGAAGTCAGACAGGCACACGCCGGACACAAGCCCGACGTATCCCGTTCCAATGATGGCGATCTTCAAATCAGTCGAGCCTATTCTGTCGTGAGGCGGTCATCAGAGGCCAGATTTGTCTGACACAACCGAGTCACCCAGTTCGTCCTTGAGCGCCTCGATCTCAGCTTTCAGGGCGTCGTATTCCTCGATTTTCCGCTCGAGGAAGCGCTTGGTGATGGCAGCCTTCTCGGCGATGCCTTTTGGCGTCAGGATGTAGGCATAGCGCCGCTTGTCTTGGGCAGCGGTGAAATTCCCGAGCTTGATGAGACCTTTGTCCAGAAGCGCGCTGAGCAAGTAGTGCGCACTGCCATTGCTTATGCCAACGGCTTCGGCGAGGTCGCGCTGGGACAACTCCGGATTGTCATGCAGAAGCCGCAAAACGCGGAACCGCACATCTTCCTGGACCTTGTCGCGCTGGCCTGCCACTATGATTTCTCAGGCTGCCGCAGGAGGACTGCCCGCAGGGCGCCTCAGGATACTCGCTGAATGAACTGATGCTGAATCATCGTCATTGCTCTGATTTGAGCGTTACCAGAATGCCGCAGCCACGGAAAGCCCCTTTCTGATGCTCTTTCGATCATAGTCTTGCACCTAATGATCCGGACGTCCTGCGGAATTTCCATTGCAGCAATGACGCGCGCCCAGACCGCTGGCCAGCGCCCTCAGCATGGATGTGGCCTTGGATCTACCCAACAGAAGGAAAGCTGCGCCAGCCCAGAGACGTCGGCCACCGATGCGAAACCCACGCCCCCCATCCCCGCCACTGGCTGTGGTCAAAGCCCCGTGATCGCTTGCCGGTGCCGCACTTTGAGCCCGCCAGCGAGTCCGCACTGGACCTGCTAAGATCGACCCGCCCTGCCAGCGTCACAAATCCTGAGTGCTCTCGTCTGGACCCTCGGCCATAGAGTCTCCTTCGGCAGCGTTTGTATTCTCGACCCGATCCCAAACGGAACCGTCGCCGCGCTCGGCCTGCTCAACAGCCTCTTCCATGCTGACGGTGTTCAGCACCAGTTCGAACTGATCGAGGATTTCACGCGCGTTTCGATCGACATAGGCGCGAACAGCGTCATTCTAGAGAACATTCTTCGGGTATCCCTTGGCTACGACCAGGTTCAGGAGTTCCGAGCCATAGCTTTCCTCGGCGCGTTTGTATTTCTCCTGAACCTGCCTCATCTTGCGCTCGAGTTTGACGATCTGCTGCAGCGGGTCGCCTTTGGGCTCATCGGGCTTCGGCGGCGCATAATCCGTACGCTGTTCCGGCGGCGTTGCCTTCAGAAGCGCGTCGGCATGGGCGGCCGTGATCGTGTTCGCAGCGATCATCAGTTCCACCGCCTCGACGTCGAAAACCGGTTGATCCGGTGGTTGTAGGTGTAGGTTTCAAAATCCTTGGCGATCAAACAGGGCGCCGTAGCCCGAGCTCTTTCAGCGCCAGAACACGCAGGTTCCCATCGAGCAGCAAAAAGCTTGTGGCGTTCTCAGCCGGCTTGATGACCGACAAGGGCTCAATCAGCCCGATCTCGCGGATGGATGACACGATCTGGCGGAACGTCCGCGTTGTAATCACGCCGTTCGGTACCTTCTTCGAGGGCAACAACTCCTCTAGCGGGATCTGCCAGGTCTCAAGATCAAAACCGAGCGTCAGGTTCAGCGGCGCCTTTGGATAGGGCGCATCGTCCTCTTCGGGCGTAGGCGGGGGAAAAGCTCAGGGAGAGAGCGGCTTGACGGTGCTGTATTGGTTCATGGTGGCCTCCTATGGCTCAGGCAGTTTCGATGCGGTCGGCATGCTTTGCGCGGGCGATCTCGAGTGCCGTGGTCAGTGGGATCGTGCCGTTTTGCACCGCCTCAATCAGGCGCTCCTTCCCCTTTTCAAGCAGGAAGACGATGTCCCGGACGTATTTTTCCGACAAACCCGTTCGCTGGATGATGTCGTCGTTGCTATAATCGCTGGCCAGCAGACGTTCGATGTCGGCAAGGATCTCCAGAAGGCGGTGACCGCGCCGGGCGATGTTTTCCTTCAGCGACATGATGAAGGCGTCTGCGTCGGTCACGTTGACCACCAGACAGATCCTCCTCAATCAGGCAGCGATACATCTTGTTGACCCAGGCCACCTCCTCCTCGGGCCCGGGCATCAGGATGACGTGGTCGGTCTGCAGGGACTTGTGCTCGCCACGCTTCAGCTCGGCCTTGATGTTCCCGCGCCCGTCAATCAGCACCCGGCGCAGGCCATAACCCGCGGGCCCGCCCTGCGATAGCCCAATTCGATCAATCGGCACTGGCCGGTGAAGACCTTGACCGACAATTCCCGGCTGATCTCCCGGCCATGGCGCGCTTGACGCTTGACGATGGTCGAGACGGGGGAGACGTCGTTCTCGAATTGCTCGGCACAATAGGCGACCTGGATGCCCGCGCGCTTGCAGATGTATTCGTAAAAGGCACTTTCGTCCGCATCCTGGAAACGGCCCCAGCGGCTGACATCATAGACGAGGATCACGTTGAAGTCGGCTGCGCCAGCTTCCACATCCGCGATGAGACGCTGCAGGGACGCCCGTCCACCGATGGAGAGCCCACTCTTGCCGTCGTCTGCATAGGTGCGGACGATCTCGATGCCACGCTTTTCGGCATATTCGCGGATCTTGTCGGACTGGTTGTGCGTCGAACACTGCTGATGCTCGGTCGACATGTGCACATATTGCCCTGCGCGGAACTCCGTTACTGCGCCACTCCCGTCCAACTCACCCTCCATCGCTGCCCATTTCGAGGTAGACGTTTGCGTGACGTGCGGGAGCTATCAAGTCATGACTGGCCAAGTTCCAAGCGAATACAATAGCTTGGTGAGATAGCGGCTCCATGACTTTACTTTTGATACCTTTGCATTCCAAAGAGCATTTGCCTCAGGACGCCAAGTGACGCCACACGCTCAGAGATGAGCGGGGAATCGCGATGACGTTTCACGATCGAGGGGCGAGTTGGTTTCTGGCGCAGTTGAAGCCGAACTGCGGTCACATTGCTGAGCGCAATCTGAAGCTGCAAGGGTTTCGGACTTTCCTGCCGACAGAAGACAATACGAAGCAGGTGCGAGGCAAGTTCGTTACCGCGCCGCGGCCGCTGTTTCCTGGATACATCTTCGTGGCTTTCAACACGGGCGCCGGGCATTGGCGCACGATCAACTCGACGAACGGGATCACGCGACTGGTGAGCTTCGGCAAGGAGCCGGCAGCCGTGCCACTCGATGTCGTCAGCCAGCTGCTGCTGCGATGCGATGCAGACGGCAAGCTGTTGCCGCCGAAGGTTCTGAGGCCGGGCGATCAGGTGCGGCTGACTTCGGGCCCCTTTGCGGATTTCGTGGGGACGATCGAGACGATCGCACCAGAACGGCGCGTATGGGTCCTGATGGAGATCATGGGCGGGCAGACCCGCGTGGCGGTGGCCGCTGACCAGTTGCGAAACGTCTGAAACTGTTACTACATAGAAGAGCCTATTTCGAGTAGCTCATGAATTTTCGGCTGTGCAGCACCATCCAAGGCCTAGTTTTCAGCTTCACATGACGTCCTGAAAGACCCCAATATGAAACCTGTTCGCAAAGCTGTCTTTCCGGTTGCTGGCTTTGGCACGCGTTTCCTGCCGGCAACAAAGGCGATGCCGAAGGAATTGCTGCCAATCGTCGACAAGCCCTTGATCCAATATGCGGCAGAAGAAGCAATCGCGGCTGGAATTGATACGCTGATTTTTGTTACAGGGCGCAACAAGCGGGCGATCGAGGATCATTTCGACAGCAACCAGGAGCTTGAGGCCGCGCTGCGGGCCAAAGGCAAAATCGAACAAGCAGACATGGTGCACAGTATCCTGCCACAGGGCGTCGAATGCATCTTTGTACGCCAACCGGAACAGCTGGGTCTTGGCCACGCTGTGCTCTGCGCTGAGCGGGCTGTGGGTGATGATCCCTTTGCCGTGCTCCTGGCAGACGATTTCTTGACCTAGGATGGCGCCGGCGTGACCGCTGATCTGGTCAAAGGTTATCACTCGACAGGACGGACGCAATTGTCCGTTATGCAGGTAGGTGGGCCTGATATTTCAAAGTATGGCGTGGTTCGGCCTGGCGCAGTCACGGGCAGTGTTGCAGGTCTCGTTGAAAAACCTGCCTATGAACAGGCACCGTCAAATCTCGCGTCGATCGGCCGTTACGTGCTGACACCTGATATCTTCAACATCTTGCGCGGTCAGGCTCCTGGAGCAGGTGGTGAAATTCAGCTCGCAGATGCAATCAACACCCAAGCGGTAGCCGGTCAAGTTGACGCTGTGACGTTAAAGGGGGGGCGCTTTGACTGCGGATCGGTGAAAGGTTTCCTCGAAGCGATTTTGTACGTGGCGGAGCGTGACGGCTTGGTGTGAACGTGGTTTAGCGTCCAGAGAGGCGATAAGCGATTTGCCCAACCTGTTCGCGGATCCCTGTATTCAGCACAAGCAGGTTGCGGGTGAGGTTCCAGCCCATGCCATCAGCGAAGGCCGAGGTCCGGTAATCGACGGGCCACGGAACGAGGCCCGTCCAACCGGCCGTCTCGAAACTGCGCATGGCACGCGGCATGTGGAAGGCGCTGGTTACCAACACCCAAGTTTCGCCGGATACTGGAGTCGCCAACGCCAAGCTAAGGCGCGCATTTTCGGCCGTGTTGCGGGACTGGCCCTCAAGCAGCAGGCGCTCGGGCGAGACGCCTTGATCGCGGAAGAAGCGTACCGCCATGTCTGCCTCTGAAGTCTCCGCCCCAGCCAAGTCTCTCAGCGCACCACTGCCGCCGGTGAAGAGAAGCCTCGCTTCCGGAAAGCGCCTGGCCAGTGCCAGGGCGGCCGTGTACCGCTCGCCGCCCTCATTCAGTTGCATCTGATTCCAGAAAGCGCTGGCGCGCGCGTCCTCGCCACCTCCCAGCACGATAATCCCGTCGACCTGTTCCAGTGCTGGCTCCACAGTGTAGGTCCGCTCGATCGGCTGTAGAAGCATATCGCCGAGGGGAAGGATCGCTAGGGCGACCAGGAGGCTCAACGTGATGCTTCCGACCCAAAGCGCAAGGCGCCTGCGGTTCAACAGCAGCGCCAACACCACGACAGCCAGTGCCAGGACGATCCAAGTATCTGGCCGCAGCAAAGCGCCGATCAGTTTTGAGGCGATGAAGAAGATCGTGTCCATCAGCGCGCACCCCGCCGCCCGCGTGCGATGACATCCAGTGCTGCGCGATAGGCGTCGACAACAAGCGCTTGATCGTATTCCTTTTCCATCTTGGCGCGCCCGGCAGCGCCCATGGCTTGCTGCGCCTCATAAGAAAGGGTCAAAAATCGCTCCATCGCAGCAGCGAGGCTTTCAGCATCGCGCACGTCGCAGAGAAAGCCCGAAACATCCCGATCGACCACGGCCCGGCACCCTGGCACGTCCGTTGCGATCAGTGGCCGCGCCATGGCGGCGGCTTCAATCAAAGTCCGCGGCGCACCTTCTCGGTAGGAGGGCAGAACCACGCAGGACGCCGCCGCGATCGCCGGACGCACGTCGGCTGTCGTGCCGAGATATTCGACCACGCCCTCTGCCACCCAAACGTCGACGGTCGGGCGATCGATGGCGCTTCGGTTTTCAGATCCAACAGCGCCTAACAGCTGGAAGCGCACCTGCGGATGGCGCGCTTTCACTAGGCGCGCGGCCTCGACGAATTCCAGCACGCCCTTGTCGCGCAACAGCCTCGCGATCATCAAGAACACAGGCGGCTCCTGGGGCGCGGGCAAGGGGGCGGGCGCAAAACGCTCCAAATCGATGCCAGAGCCGGGCAGAAGCCGCACTTGATCCGCCCGCACCAGGCGGCGGTTCAGAAACAGATCGCGATCGTCCTCGTTCTGGAAAAACACAACAGGCAAGGCGGCAAAGGATCGGCTGTAGAGTTGCTCTGTGACCGTCTGCAAGAACTTGCCAGACAGGAAGGCCGTCCCCAGCCCGGTCACATTCGGTAGGAAGGGAACATCACATGGCTTTGCCGCTCGCGCGCCGAAGATATTGTTCTTGATGGTATAGCTCAGTACGGCATCGGGCCTTTCCTCGCGGAAGATCCGGCCAAACCGGCGCTGGAGTTTCAGATCCTCGATCGGGTTAAGCCCCTTCACGCTCATCTCGAGCGGGCGAACGCGGCAACCCATACGTTCCAGCTCAGGGACCGCCTCATCAGGCGGCGCCAACACCGTGATCTGGTGGCCATCGCCCGAAAGCGCCTCAACCAGCGGGCGGCGGAAGTTCCAGATGTTCCAGGCGGCATTCACCGTCATCAGAATGTGCATGGCGGTCGCCCCACAAGAATCGCATCAGTACGCCCCCTGCCCTTAGCAGAGATCACAGCGGAACAAAATTCGAGGCTATCGCTTTCAATGCGACGCAACGGCCCGGACCTCAGAACCGAATGACGGCAATCGCTTGATGGACTTGGTCGATGACTAGCAGCTGTAGGCATGTCCGGCTTGAACGCCTATTTGTGTGTCGCCTTCGCTACCATCTACAGCCTCCCCGCCATGCGCAGCGCATTGTCTTCGACGGCTTCGGCGGTCTGCACGACATATCCCTCAGCGGCACCCAGCAGCGCGGCCACTTCATCGGTGATCTTCGCTCTATTCGCCACCATCGCGTCGACGATCTGCTGGACGCGGTTTTTCACATCGGTGGGGCGATAGCCGATTTCGCGCGCGATGGCTTCCCAGTGCCGACCCGCGATCATGTCCGGGCGCCGCCTCTTGCCATCGATGGATTGAGCGTAGGTCTTCGCGACATGAGGCCAGGACAGTACCGTCGAGACATCGTAAAGCGGCGCCAGGCGCGGCGCGGCGCCCACCGGCAGGATCAGGGAATAGTTCTTGGCATGCGCGTCAGTATTAGCGACGAGTATGTTGAAGATCACCTGGTCCAGCAGCGCCAACGCATCTGTTGCGCTGACATGACGACCGGTCTCGAGAAGGGTTTTGAGGTCGAGCCCGGGCCGAGTGCCGCGTTCGTATTTCCGGCCGGGCGGCAGGCCATTGGCCTGGGCAAAGTCTTCCTGATGAAGGCGCAAAAGCTGACCGCTGCGCCCGATCCTGCGATCATAGCGAAGCACACCGATGGCGGTTCGCTTTGACGACTGGAGGATGGTCGCTTGCGCAGCGTCGATCCCGATGGCTTGAGCCATCCGCAGACACCAGACCTCGTTCTCGGTGATGCCGGGCAGGTTGGGATTGTCGGGCTTCACCACCATAGTGGACGGTGCCCCGTTCAGGGGGATGGCAAGGACGTCACCCCCTTGCGGCAGACGCAGCACTGGCTTGCCCGTCTCGTCCAGCACAGCCAAGGCTGATTTTTTCTGGCCGCCTGCCAGGGACTGTCGAACGCCCTCCTCGCCAACGAGAAACGGCCTGAGACCGAGATCTTCGAAGTGGCGCTCGAGCGCCAGAAGCGGATCAGCGGTGTCGTAGAAGCTGGTGAGCGGTGCATAGGCCCAATCCGTCGCTGCGCCGAAGGACAGGGCGCCGGCCGTATCCCCGCCAATCTCTGCCAGCACGGCCAGAACATCTGCCTGGTCGAGACCGAGAGACCGGGTCAGCACCTGAAGCTGTTCTTCCTCTGGCAAGAGGTTTGCCAGCCAGGGGGAGATGACATCAGAGGGATAGTGCTCGGCTCGGAGCGGCATGGTGACTGACAGAGGGAACGCCCCGGCCGTCTGCAGCCATCGCTCGGCGTATCGCAAAGAGAGAGACCCATCCGTCGCAACGTCGACCTGCCCTACCGTAAGGTCATCAAACCAGATGGGGACGGAAGCTTTCACTGATACTCTCCGAGATCATACCCTACAGAGGAAGGCGAAGCGTTGGGCTGGTTTAGTCCAGAGCCGTCTGCGATCAACGTTGCGAGGGAGACACGTAACGCATCAGAGATCCGCTTGATCGTCGTCAGCCGTGGATCGCGTTTGCCGGTTTCGATCAAGGACAGCGCAGGCGCGCTGATCCCGGTGAGGCGTGCCAGTTGCTCAAGGCTCAAGCCCTGCTCCGCCCGGGCCTCGCGGATCCGTTTTCCGGCATCCGCCAGCAGCTTCTTTTCGGTATCATCGACCATCTCCGCCACCTTACCTTTTTCAGTAAAGATAGAGACGAAATGGGCTTCGCTCAAGGAGATTTATCTTAAACGGTAAGAGCAGTACTGTGGGCCATCGCAGCAGCCTGCGCTTACCGAATAAGGTAAGGATCTTAGACGTGCCCAACGGCCATTTTGGAGGGCTGAATTCCGTCGAATGCGGCCGATGCACATCCGTACACCCGATTGCCTGCGGATGCGTTGTTTTCTGTTGGGGTAGCGGGCTGCCTGAGGGGGAAATGACACACAGACAGGAAACGCCTCTGGGTCAACGTTCCGCCACGCCCTCGATCCCCTAGCCGCCTTGATGAACTTCTGATCGAAGGGCACGAATTTCTCAGTCCCCCCGGACTTTCCCAGATGCAGCGCATTTGCGAAATCCATGCCGCGTTCGACCCTGTCCAAGGCCTCGGCCACGATCAGGGCATCGTCATAGGTCACGCTGGGCAGGCCACCAAATGCGCGCAATGCACGCGCGACGTCAGGTGCCCGCTGGCCGTACGCGCTGCGCAGGACCTATTCCGCCTCCAACAGAACCGTCACCGTAACGAAAACGGGTTTGGCATCCACCAAGGCACGCGCCCGGCTGGATTGGTACGGGTGAGCGCCCTAGCGACGACGATATTCGTATCAATCGCGCTTGCGGGCCTCGGCCAGAACAGCGGCGTCCATGCCTTCAAGCGACACCGGCCGGCGACCTGTCGCAAGGAGCCCAAAGACCTGATCCGGCGCCGTGGGCGCGAAAGCTGGGGACCCGAACGCCTGCGCCAGGCCCGATCATGCCCCTTTCACCGCCCGGATCAATTGCGTCAGCGCGGCCATCTCCAGCGTCGGATCAAAGCGCAGGCAGCGCCCATTCGCCAACAATAACTCGCAACCGCATCGAGATCATGTTCGCCAGGTTGAAGGACTGGCGCCGCATCGCAACCCGTTACAACAGATGTGGGAAGACCTGCCTCTCCGCCGGCGCACTCGCCGCAACCGTCATGTTCTGGATTTGACGATTAATGAGCCTGGAGCCTAGCCAGTGGTGGTCTCCGATCAAGCGGGCCAGTTGTTAAAAGACCTCGTGCGGAGAATAGCTGCGCTAATCTCCGCAGATTATGCAGCGTTAAACCTTGCAGATGCGGCGAATAGGATGCATTATCACCGCATCTTGCGCGGAGTTTGCAATGTACATCTGGGAGAGGCCAGACTGGCCGACACTGACCTGGCGCGATGGCAGCATCGCGACACCGCTGGCGGCAGTGCGGCACGATCAGGGTCGACTGATTGGCCGGATGGAATCCCTCGGATTCAAGCTGCGCGAACAAGCGGTGCTGCAAACACTCACACAAGATGTGCTAAAGACCAGCGAGATCGAAGGCGAGGCGCTGGACGCCACACAGGTCCACTCATCGCTTGCAAGACGCCTTGGCATCGATATCGGCGCCCTGCCCCCGACCGACCGCAATGTCGAGGGCATCGTCGAGGTGATGCTGGATGCGACCAGAAGCTACACCGCGCCCCTGACGGCGGAGCGTCTGTTCGGCTGGCATGCCGCCCTGTTCCCCACCGGGCGCAGCGGCATGACACGCATCCGCGTCGGCGGTTGGCGCGACGACAGTCCGGGGGCCATGCAGGTGGTGTCGGGAACGGTCGGCCGAGAGCGCGGGCATTTCGCGGCCCCTCCGGCCGACAGGGTTCCGGTGGATATGGACGCGTTCCTGACATGGTTCAATGCACCCCTGTCCACCGATCCGGTGATCAAGGCGGCTCTGGCGCATCTGTGGTTCGTGACGATCCATCCGTTCGAGGATGGCAACGGTCGCATCGCCCGCGCCATCGCTGATCTTGCGCTGGCGCGATCCGAAGCCAGCCCGCAGCGCTTTTACAGCATGTCGGCGCAGATCCGGATCGAGCGGTCAGACTATTATGATGAGTTGGAGCGCACCCAGAAGGGAGCGACGGATGTGACGGATTGGCTGACCTGGTTCCTTGCCTGCCTTGGTCGGGCTATTCATGGCGCCGATGGTGTCCTCGCAGCGGTCATCGCCAAGGCCCAATTCTGGGAACGCGCCGCAGCGCTGGCGCTGAACGAACGCCAGATCAAGATCCTGAACCGACTGCTTGACGGTTTCGAGGGCAAGATGACGTCGTCCAAATGGGCGACCATCGCGAAGTGCTCTCAAGACACCGCGAACCGCGATATCGCGGGATTGCTGGATCTGGGGCTACTTCGCAAAGGGGAAGCTGGTGGCCGCAGCACAAGCTACGAGCTCACCCTGTAAGCGTTTCTGCGCATAGCCAGCCTTGACAGCAGCCCGCCCGTTTGGGCTCAATTATCTGGCAATGACCACACGGATAAGAAGCTTTGGAATATGCACTTTTGGGCGGCGAAAGAACGACTCCGCAACCTGGTCTTATCGGGCAGTGTCCTATTTGCGGCGCTTCGGTAACCGCAAAATGTGGTGAAGTCAGGATTGGGCGCATAAGGGCAGGAAGCATTGCGATCTCTGACAGGAGAATGGAACCGAATGGCACAGATCTTGGAAGCATCAGTTGCCCGCAGCATGGCGCGAAACGATGGTGCAATCAGTAGACGGCACGCGCCATGTGGCCGACATAAAAACGGACACAGGATTGGTCGTCGAGTTCCAACATTCCCATCTTTCAACAGTCGAGCGGCTAGGTCATGTTCTACCTATTTTGGTTGCGGTGACAGGATTCGAACCTGTGACCTTCAGCTTATGAGCTTGAATAGCCTATCTGCCCAACCGCTTCGCCCTATCAGCCATCCTGACCACCTGCGCGCTTGCCGTCGCCGCGGCGCTGCGAACGACCGCGGGTGCCTGCACCGCCCCGCGCCCGATCGCTTCACCCGTCGTGAGCGCCCCGATCCGCGCCCTGCCCTGCGCACCGGACGTGTTCAACATTCCCCGCAGTACCCCTGCAGATCCGCTGACGATCGCAGGTGCCGCGGCCACCATAAGGTTCCCCGAGATACCCCGCACGATCAGGGGCGTTGCCGCGACGAAGCCCTTGGCCAGAAACACCATGACGAAGAACGGCACCAACGAGCCGATATTGGTGGCCGAGTTCGGATCGCCAAGCTGGGCCAAGAGCGAATTCGCCATGCCGACGACGGTCGAGAACATGGCGGCGATGACGATGGGGTAGAAGGCATAGCTAATCGTCGTCGAGACCCATCTGTGGAAGAAATCCTTCGTCGCATCGAAGAGCGACAGCGCGATCATGATCGGTGCGAGACCGAGCATCAGGGTCAACATCATCTTGGCGAAGATGAGGACGATGCCGGTCATGAAGCCAAGGAGGCTCAGGAGTACCAGGCCGATGCCGCCGAGGATGGCACCGGTCATCCAGTTCAGGTTGTTGCCGATCGCGTTCAGGTACTGGCTGAACTCTGTGATCAGCCGGTCAAATTCGCCTGCGAAGTAAGTGGCCCCTGCCCCACCGCCGCCGACCGAGGAGATGAGAGCCCCGGCGACGTAGTCGAGCCCGCCGATGACGGCATTGGCGATCACGTTGAAGTTGGCCCAGTTGAAGGCGAAGAGCCCTATCAAAATCAGCTTAATGAGGTACCAGAAGAAGCTGGCCCCATCCATGCTGCGGAACTGGAAGGCCATGTTGATACAGACGCCGATCAGCGAAAGTGTGACCATCAGCAGGACGATCGTGCCGGTATTGCTGGCCACAGCCCCGAATTGGGACTCGGCCGCATCGGCAAGAAAGCCGTCGGCGGTTCCGACCATCCAGCTGACGATGCTCATTACCAGTTGCCTTGCGCTTCGCAGATATTCTGGACGTCGCGGGCGATCTGGTTCTGTTCGTTGCGGAGGGCCAATTGAGCTTGAGTGTGCTCCGCCTGGCTACTTGCTGAGAACCGTTCCTTGTACTCCGCCGATGCGGCATCCCATGACGGGAAGCGCACATCACAGCCGCAATCGCCCGATGCCTTGATCGCCTCCCAGGACCGCAGCTCGTAGAGCCGCATCAATGTCAGCGCCTTGTAGGCCTCGCGCGGGTGAACCTCGTCCATCCAGGTTGGGCGTGCAGGTCGGTCGTTGCAGATCCGGTACTGTTGGGGCGTGATGGTCACAGTGAGGTCATTCGTGACCTGCGGCGCGGTCTGGGCCGCGAGGGGAGCGGCCAGCAGGGTGACAACTGCGGCGAGGGTGATCTTGCGCATCGGAAGTTCCTTTCGGGTCATTCGGCCGCGACAGCGGGGCGCGCAGCGCCCTCGGTCTGACCCGTGTTCTGGTCTGGATGCCTTGCCTGCCCCGGCAGGAAGAATTCGGTGATGCCGCGCGCGCCATCGTGGCGCCCAGCCTGGATGATCACGTCGATCGACCCCTCGATATAGTCGACCATGTCGGTATAGGTCATCGGCACATCTGTCTTGAGGGCTGCGATGGCGAGACGGCGGACGGCCAGCTGCGGGGTCTCGGCATGAAGCGTGGTCAGCGAGCCGCCATGCCCGGTGTTGATCGCCTCAAGGAAGGTCATCGCCTCGCGGCCGCGGACCTCACCGAGCACGATCCTGTCGGGCCGCATTCGCAGGGTCGAGGCCAGAAGCACATCCGCGCTGCGGGCCTCGGTGTCGCGGTCGGCGATCAGCGTGACAGCGTTTGGCTGCTCGGGGCGCAGTTCTGCCGCCTCCTCGATGGTGATGATCCGCTCCTCGGGTGGGATCAGAGAGAGGATCTTGCGCGCCGCGACGGTCTTGCCGGTCGATGTGCCGCCCGAGACGATCATGTTGAGCTTGTTCTCAACGCAGAACCGCAGGGCGGCGTCGATTTCACCGGAGGCCACCACATCGCGCAGCGCGGCGTTTCGTTCGCGTCGCAGGGCTTCGAGGCTGCGCTCCTTGCCATAGAGGAACCCGAGCCGGATTGCCTCCAGCGGCAGGGAGGAGAAGAACCGCAGCGAGATGGAAAACCCCCCTTCCACTGCCGGTGGCTGGATCACCTGCGCCCGGATCGGACGCTCGCGATAGAGGATCGAGACCGAGACTATAGGCTTCTTGGTGCTGAGCGTGGTCGAGGCGGCCGAGGCGATCTGGTTGCCGAGGTCCTTGATCTCAGTCTGGGTCAGCGGCATGCCGAGGCTCCGCATGAAGTGATCGCCTTGGAATTCGCCCCAGACCTGCCCGTCGGGGTTGATGCAGATCTCGATCGTGTCGTCCCGTTGCACGGGCGCGCCCAGCCGGTCGAGCGAGGCTTCGAGATAGCTTGCTGCCATGTCAGAAGATCTCCAGATCGCGGTCGACCATGACCGTGATCCGCGTGCCCTGATCGACATGAATCACGGGCCGGATCGCGAGATAGTCCTGCATGACGCTTTGGGTGCTGTCGCGCAGGTCGGTGCCCACGTCGCTTGCGATGTCGGCTGCTGCCTCATCCTCGATTTGTCCGGCGGCCGCCGCGGGCAATGCCCCGATCAGCGAGATCAGCGCGGCCGAGCCAAACCGCTGCGTGAAGCGGGTATCGACGAAACCGGTGGTGCCGGTGCGGCCAAGCTCGTCGCCACCAAAAGCGCTGATCTCCACGGTCTGGTTGTCGGGCAGGATGATGCGATCCCAGGCCACCATGACCCGCGACTGCGCGAGCGCCACGTCGGAGCGATAACGCCCCACAAGACGTGCGCCGCGCGGAATCAGGACGCGCGTGCCGTCGAAGGAATGGACGTCCTCTGAGACAATGGCCCGGATCGCGCCGGGCAGCGTGCTATCCAGCGCCGTCTCGGTCACGGCCTGGATCATCGTGCCTTGCACGACGGTGTTGCCGGGGTTCACGATCACCTCGGCCCGCGTCACCGTGGCGGGTCTGGCGCCTGCGCGCACGAAGGCTTCGTCTTCATTCAGACGCGCGGCCTCGAGGCTGTTCTCTTGGTCGGTCCCTGCCCCCATCCCGGAAAACGCGATCATCGGCGATGCGATGCGTTCGGCCCGGGCCTCCGCTTCAGCGATGCGGCGGCGCTCAAGTTCGGCGAGCCGCAACTCCTCCTCGTTCGGCCCGAGATCCGTCGGCGCAGGCGGGGCCAGCCGCGCGACCTCGAGGTCCATGCGCAGCTGGTCAAGCTCGCGGTCGCGTTCGGTCAACTGCCGTTCGAGCGCGCTCTGCGCTTCAGACGAGGCTTCCTGCAGTGCCGCGATTTGCGCTGTCAGGTCAGCGATGGCCTGCTCTGCCCCGCTATCCGATGCCTCGACGGGCCGCGCGCGCAGGTCTTCGAGTTCCGCGCGTAGCGTCGCGAGGCTCTCCATCAGCGCCAGTTCCGACGCGGTGGGGCTGGTCTCGACCGGCGGCGGCGGTGCAGGCTCGACCACGGGCATGGGTGCGAGGTCGCCGAAGCCTGATCCTGTGGTCTGGAACTCTTCCGGGGCCGCCGTCGTAAGCGGCGCCTCGGGCGATGGCTGCAGTGTGGCCCAGGCCAGACCGCCCACGGCCACGATCCCGGCTACACCGAGGATGGCCGTCAAAGCGGAGGGCCGTGCTGCGCCGCGCTTCTTGTCGCCCGTCGCTTCAAGGGCGGCAAGGCGTGCAGCAAGGTCTTCGGTATCTTGGCTCATGACGTGGGCCCACCCATATCCTGAACACAGACCTCGTCTTCCCCGAGGCGAAGCACCCATTGGCGGTTCACTCCCGAGACACGGATGACACCGTCCTCGAGCGCCGTGCTGTTCACCGCCCGCTCGCCGCCGTTCGCATAGCGGAAAATCGCGGGGACCGGAGCGTTCCGTGCAAAGCGGAAGTAGGTGAAGGTGCCATCATCCCAGACGGCCGTCGGTGTGAACTCCTCGCTTGCGCTGACCGCGTAGTTCGCATTCGGCGCATCAGCTGCGACCGCGCGGGTCGGCTGCACGCGGCTCTCGGGATAGCGGAACTGCACGACATAATGCGGTGTCTCGCGCACCTCGACCACATGGAAATAATAGGAACGGCGGTTCGTGTAGACCGTGATGTTGGTGGCCACACCCGAGGCTGCAGGCTTGATCGCGAAGGCGCGCCCGCCCGGAACGCCGTCGAACTGGAAACCGACCGTGTCGCCCGCGATGATCGAGCGGATGGTCTCGCCCTCGCCGAATTCGACGGTGGTCACCCGAGTCAGGGTGGTGACGATCCGGTAGACCTGCCCCTCAGTCCAGGTGGCAACCCGGACGCGGTTGTCGTGAGCGCCGGCGCGCGGCGTGGTCTCGGCCGAGGCTGCGAGTGAAGTGAGCGCCAGGGTACTGGCGACCAGCAAGGCGTGAACAGAGGCAAGTACGGGAAAAGGGGTCATTCGGAACGGTCCGATCGGATGGCATATTGGGTGACAGTGAAGCCGAAGGGGTTTTGCCAGACATCGTCAATCGAGCGGGTCTGTTCTGGTTGGAAGGCAAACATCAGCGTCGCCGTGAACATGCCCACCTGAGCCCCGTTCGGACTGGTCAGGCGCTTGCGAAGCCGGACCTGTGCGCGGTCGTCGCCGATAAGCGTGATCGAGGCGATCTCGACGGCCAGCTCGGACCCAGGGCCGTAGCGGGTCGGCGGATAGCTCTCTTGCCCCGAGGTCCACATGGCGCGCATGCTGGCCTCGGCGGCGCCGGTGGATTGTGCCAACACGCGGCGCACGCGCAGGTCGTTGTCGAGTTGGTTGTAGGCCTCGCGGTCGAGGATGTAGCGGTAGATCTGCGCCTCGATGATGGCGGGCCGCTCGGCAAGCGAGACCGTTTCCACAGTGGCGTTCGGCAGAGCGAGGCCGGTCGCGGGGTCATAGGGCACGACGACGGGCGGGGGTGTCTTGACCATCAGGGCGACGGCTGCGGCTGCAAGGCAGCCGAAGACGCCAAAGCCTGCACCACTCAGGCCGATCATCCGCCAGAGCTGTTCCCGGCGCAGTGCGCCATGGATCAGTTCCTCCTCGACCAGTTCCCGAGCACTCATGCTTGCGGTCATGTCCGGTGCCTTGCTCATGGCGCGAGGCTCGGCAGGGTGAAGTCCATGTAGCGGCGCTCTTCGGCGACGGTGGCAGCATCCACTACGCCGGCATTGCCAGCGCCAAGGGTCTGGATCGCTTCGAGTTCCCACATCCGCGTCATAGCGATGGCGAGTTCCGCCGTGACGCGGGTGTTGTGGTCCATCGACGCCTTCAGGTCCTCCATTTCGGGGATCATGGAGACCAGTCGCTCGACGCGCTCGAGCGAAAGTGCTGCCTCGGCATGGCTGTTCTGGGCCGCAGCCGACAGGACAGCGCCTGTCGTTGCACGGGTTGCCACGCCTTCGGCGCCTGGATTCCCGCTCGTCGCAATTTCGTTGAGCGTGTCCTCGTTGAAGCCCGCACTGGCGAGTGCCTCTTCCATCTGCGTGCGCATCGGACCCGCATTGGGGCCGATCAGGCTCGACCAATCGCCGCCCTGGATGCCCCTGATCAGGCCAGGAATGTCTTCGAAGTTCGCCTGCAAAAGGTTGTCGAGGTCTCCACCCATAGCGAGGCCGAGGATGCTGCGTGGTCCGGTCAGCGAGGCATACATCTCCTCGAGCTGGTCGAACTGCTGCTGCAGGAGGTCAAGCTGCGCCAGCGCATTGTCGAAAAGGTCGGTCTGGATCCCGAAATCCTGCAGCATCTGCTGAAGCTGACGGATTTCCTGGGCGATGTTCTGGGTATCGACCGTGGGCACGCCCTGTGACGCGACGGGACCTGCAAAAGCGAGGCCAAGCGCGAGTGTCGCGGCACCGGTGGCAAGTGAACGGGACAAGCGCTTGATCATCGCAAACTCTCCAAGGTGAAATCCATAAACTGCCGCTCGGCCGCTTGCGCGGCGGCCATGGCGAGTTGTTCCTCGCTCAGCGGCTGGGTGTGGGCGGCCTTGATCCGGGTCCGGATCGCGACCAGCCGGGCAAGCTCGGCCCGGGCGTAAGTGTTGAGTGCGATGGCCTCGTGGAGGTCTTCGGTCTCACCGATACGGGTGATGATGTCCTGCACCCGCAAGGCAGCTGCGCGGACCGAGACCAACGAGTAGTCGCCGTAGACACCTGCCCCATGGGCGGAGAGACTGAAGCTCGCGTTCGCCAGAAGGACGGGGTCGATGGTGCCGAGCGCATCGATCCCGCCGACGGCGGCGAGGTAGCTGTTGTACTGCTGCGGGATCACCACGACGTAGTGTTGGGTTTCCGCGAAGGGCGGGACGCCACCGTAGTTCTGCACGTTGCCCGGGCCCGCATTGTAGGCCGCAAGAGCGTGGATGATGTTGCCATCGAACATGTTCAGCATTTGCGCCAGGTACCGCGCGCCCCCTGTGACCTGCAGATAAGGGTCGTCATAGTAGGCCGGGTTGATGCCGAGATCGCTCGCCGTGGCGGGCATGATCTGCGTGAGCCCGAAAGCTCCCACGGGGGAGCGCGCACCAATCTGGAACCGGCTTTCCTGCCAGATCAGCGCCTGCAGAAGGCAGCGCCACTGCACAAGCGACAAGCCCGCGCGGCTTACGCCTGGTAGTCCGTGGGTGTCGCGCGCGGCGCGGATGATCAGCTCCTCGATCCCTTCCCGGGCATCGCCGAACATCCGGGCTGCGGCCGGGTTGTTGTCCTCGGGCGCATAGAGGCTGGCCGCCGCGCTTTCGACGTCGCCAACCGCCCCCTGCCCGGCCTCGAGCCCAGCCACTGTGCCTGCGACATCGCCGGAGCCGAGGGACATCGCGTCCATCAGCCCCTGGAGAGAGGCCAATTGCTGGCGCTCGATCTCGGCCAGTTCCTCTTCTCGGGTCAGCCGGTCCTGCTGCAGCGTCAGGTCCCGATCGGTCTGCTCAAGGATCGCCTGCCGCTCTGCGAAAAGGCGCAGGTCGAAAGTCGGCACGCCCTGAGCGACCGCTAGCCCCGCTGTGGGACCTGCCAGTGCAAGACTGACCATGATGCGGGGAAGCCAGCTCCGCATTGGCTTAGCTGCCCGCTCCCAGCATCACGAAATCGCAAGCCGTGTCTCGCCGCGTGACTTCCGCCCCCATGGTCGAGATCGTGGTCGTGGCATTTCCCGCCTGTGCGGGCGTGTCGCGGAAGTTGAAGCAGTTGGCCTTCGCGGGGTTATGCTGCGCGCAGGCTGACAGGGTCAGGCCGAGGCCAAACAGCACGGCGCTGCGCATGATGGTACGGGTCATGTCACTCTCCAGAAATCAGGGCGGTCACGGTAATCCGGGCCAACAAGGGCCTCGCCCTTCTCCATGCCGCCGAGGATGGTCACGAAGGGGCCGAGCGCGCTCAGATCGGCGTCGATCACCACCGCGCCCCGGTCATCGCGGACAAGCGCCAACCGCGATGCGGAGCCGACGCCCAGGAGCACATCGAGTTCTTTCTCGCTGAGGCCGAGCATCGCGTAATCCGCAGCCGAGGCGCGGATGTTGGGCAGGAGCACCTGCGTCGGCACGGCTTCGACGATGGTCTTGCCGGTCCGGGTACGCTCGAGCTGGCTGGCATACTGGGTCATCATCACGACGACGGCGTTCTGCTTGCGGGCGGTCACCAGCCAGTTCGAGAGCCGCTCCGCGAAATACGCATTGTCGAGCGCCTTCCACGCCTCGTCGATCACGATGATCGTGGGCTTGCGATCCTCGATCACCCGCTCGACGCGGCGGAACAGGTAGGACAGTACCGCCATGCGTTCCCGTTCGCTCTCGGAATCTAGGATACCGGTCAGATCGAAGCCTGCGACGTCACCGTCGATGCTGAAGCTGTCCTCAGTGTTGGCACCGAAGATCCAGCCGTATCGGCCTTCGGCCGTCCATTCCTGCATTCGCTCGAAAAGATCGCCCTCATCATCGGTCGAGACGAGGAGCGAAGCGAAGTCTGACCAGTTCCTGAGCCCTGCATTGCCGGCGCTTGCGTTCTGGCGCACGACCTCCTGCAGGCGGTTGGTCTGCACCGGGGTCAGAGGCCGGTCGCGGCGCTCGAGCAGGCTTGCGAGCCAGTCGGCAAGCCAGGCCTGACCGCGCGCGTCGATCTCGGTCTGAAGCGGGTTCAGGCCCGTGGGGCGTCCGGCCCGCACGGTCGAATAGCTGCCGCCAAGCGCGCGGACGGCCATTTCCATGCCGGCGCGGTAGTCGAACACGAAAAGCCGCGCGTCAGCTCGGCGAGCCATGGTCATCAGGAAAGCCGCCAGCACGGATTTGCCCGAGCCGGGACGGCCAAGGATCAGCGTGTGGCCACCCGTAGGCTCACGGTCGGGCGCACCCTGTTCGTGGAAGTTGAAGCGAAAGCCGCTGCGCTCTGGCGTCGGAAAAAGTGTGATCGGCACGCCCCAGGGCACCTCGCGCCCGGTCTTGCCAAGCGGCGTGCGATGGAAGGTGGCGAGATCGGCGAAATTGTGGTTCGTGATCGCTGCCTTGCGGCTGCGCGCCCCGGTGTTGCCGGGATGCTGCGCCATGAAATGCGCCCGCGCCCCGAAGGCTTCCGAGATCAGGTTGATGCCAGAGGTCGCAGAGATGTTGCGGATTTCGGCCGCGATGTCGTCAAGCGCTGTCTGGGTGCGCGCATAGACAGCCACCGTCATGTGGTGCTCGCCGAAGATCAGGCGCTTCGATTCCAGATCGTCCTGTGCGAGTTCCAACTCCTGCGCGAGGCTGACCGCCCCGTCATTGGCGGCTTGCATCAGGCGCAGCTGCCGCTTGATCCGGCCG
>WOUW01000030.1 GCA_009773055.1 Paracoccaceae bacterium | reverse complement strand
CCTTCGGCTGAGGCTTCGGCCTCACTTCCCGAGGGCCCGGGCATGGCGTAAGGTGCGCCTCCGGGCCTATCGCCGACCGCGTGATTGGCGATGCCGTTCTGAAGAACGCCGGTTTGCCACCTAGCTAAGCTCGTGCGCGCAAAGGGCGGAGAGTGGCCATTCGCTGCGGTCAGCTTTAGCGGCCGCTTTGAATTCACCGTATGCAGGCGGATGCGGCCAACTTTGGGTCGGCTGGGTGTACAAATCTGCCTGACCAACGTTGGGCAGTTGCTTACAGGAGGCGAAGAAGGCGACAGGACAGCGGTTGGTGACCTACGAGCGGGTTTCGACGCCGGGGCGGTGGGCCAGCGGGCTTGGGCTATAGGCGCTGCGCAAAGCGGTCGAGGATTTCGCAGTGTCCATGGGTGCCGAGATCCTGCCGTGGTTCACGGAGGCCAAGACTGGGCGCAAGGTGGATCAGCCGGAGCTTGGCAAAATGCTGCACCTGGCGAAGGTCGCTGGCGCGACGCTGGTGATTGCGAAACCGGACCGTCTCTCGCGGCACGCTGTCGTCCTCCTCGCCCTGCGCGACAGCTGGGTTCAGTTCCTGCCCGTGGACATGCCGAAATCCAACGTCCTGGCTGTGGGGATCATGGTGCTCTCTGCCCAAGCCGAGCGAGAGGCCATCTTCAGAACGACCAAGGAGGCATTGGCGTTCACAAAGGCCCATGGTGTGAAGCTGGGCAACCGCAACGGGGCAGCGAGCCTTGGGCAGGCAAGGAAAGGCGGTGCGGCACTGCGTGCGGCTGGGCAAGCGAAACGGTTAGCAGGAATGCCAGAGACTGGAAGTCACTGGTGAGACCAACGGTGAAATCCACCCTTTCGAGTGGCTCACGCGGACATGACAGCGTTGCTTGGCCTTATCAATTGGTATTTGGTCCGCGACACTAAAAGGAATTGGGCGAATCCCAGCCCGGGCGTCTCAACGACGCCCACTTTCCCGGCAGGAGCAGTTAAATCTGCAGAGTATTCATTCATGGGCGCCTGCCTTCAGCAGAATGCAGTTGACAGAATCATCCCCGAAAACCCAGATCATTGAACCAAGTTTAGATTGGTTCGCCCTTGCCGACATCCCGCCGCAACCCCATTGTGACCGACAGCGCAAATGTTGTACGTGCGCGCCTATTGGCCATGATCGAAGGAAATGGCCTTCCTGCGGATGGGAGGCTACCGACCGAGAGAGAGCTTTCGGATAGCATGGCCATCGGACGACGGGCGGTGCGGAGTGCGCTGGAAAGCTTGTTGGCCGAGGGGCTAATCTGGCGCAAGCAGGGCAAGGGAACCTTCGCCGGTCAACCTCCGGACAAGACGCAGCTTTTGGCGGCCGAGATCGTGGGTGAGACCAATCTCGTCGAGGTGATGAAGGCGCGGCTTTGCGTCGAGCCCGTCCTGGCCGCGATGGCGGCGCGCCATGCCCTGCCTAGCGACATCGACCGGATGCGCAACTTGGCACAGCGGATTTTGCAGGCTGGCGATTCCGATTCTATCGAGCTTTGGGACGGCGCGCTGCACCGGCTGATCGCGCGGACGGCGAAGAACAAGCCGCTTCTGACCGCCTTTTCGATGATCGACGAGATCCGCGGCAACCCCGACTGGCGCGGGGTGCGGCAGAAGGCGCGCTCAATGCGGTCGCTGCAGGATCGGCACGCTGAGCATGTCGAAATCATCAACCGGATCGAAGCGGGCGATGCTGCCGGAGCCGAAGCGGCGATGCGCAAGCATTTGACGACGCTGGCGGACAACCTGAGCCGCATCCTAACTCCCGAAGGAGGCCCCAAGTGACTGAGATCACTGTCGAAACCATTGCGGCTGCAGAACGGCTCATGGGGGTCGACTACACGCCCGCGGAACGCCAGCTGATGCTGGACAACCTCGAGGGCCAGATCACCTCGGCCCTGGCGCGGCGGGCGGTGCCGATGCCGAACCAAGTGCCGATGGCGCTGCGCTTCGACCCGCGCTTGCCCGATTTCGCCATGCCGCATGGGGTCGATGCACTGCGCCTCTCCAGCGTGATTTCCCCGCTGCCGCAGACCGACGAGGACATCGCTTTTGCGCCGGTCACGCAACTTGGCACTTGGATCAGGTCGGGTGCGCTCACCAGCCGTCGCTTGACCCAGATTTACCTCGACCGGATCGCGGCGCTTGGACCGAAGCTTGAATGCTGGGCCCAGGTCACGCCCGACCTCGCCCTGGCCCAGGCGGATGCCGCCGACGCCCTGACGCGGGGCGGGGTGAACCTTGGGCCGCTGCACGGCATCCCCTACGGATTGAAGGACCTGTTCGACGCCAAGGGGACTATCACCGGCTGGGGGGCGGAGCCGTTCCGCGACCGCATCGCCGGGGCTGACGCGACAATCGTCAAGAAGCTGCGCGCGGCGGGGGCGGTGCTTCTGGGCAAGACCACCGTGGGGGCGCTTGCCTACAACGACATCTGGTACGGCGGCGTGACGCGGAACCCCTGGAATCTGAACGAAGGCTCTAGCGGCTCCTCTGCCGGATCGGCCAGCGCGACTGCTGCAGGGCTTTGCGCCTTTGCCATCGGGACCGAGACCTTGGGCTCGATCACGTCGCCCAGCCAGCGCTGCGGGACGACCGGCCTGCGCCCAACCTTCGGGCGGGTCAGCCGGGCAGGGGGCATGGCGCTGTGCAACAGCCTCGACAAGGTCGGCCCGATCTGCCGGTCGGTGGAGGATACTGCCATCGTCCTTTCGGCCCTGAATGGGGCCGACCCCGCCGACCGATCGACCATCGCTGCGCCCTTCGTCTTCGACGCCGCCTCCGACTGGAAAGGCCTGACCGTAGGCTACCTGCCCGACGCTTTCGGCGAAGGTGCAACGGCGGTTGACCATGCCGCGTTGGAGGCCATGCGCAACCTGGGCGTGCAGGTCGTCGAGTTCAGCCTCCCCGACCTGCCCTACGGCGCGCTGATGAACATCCTTTTCGCCGAGGCCGCCGCCAGTTTCGAGGACCTGACATTGACGAACCAGGACGACACCCTCACCTGGCAGGACGCCGCCGCCTGGCCCAACGCGATGCGCAAGGCGCGTTTCCTGTCAGCGGTGGACCACGTCCAGCTTGACCGGCTACGCTATCTGGTGATGCAGGCGCTGGATGGGCTTTTCCGCCAGTGCGACGTGCTGATCGGCCCCTTCATGACCGGACCGATGCTGATCGCATCCAACTTCACGGGACACCCCTGCCTGCACCTGCGGGCTGGCTTCGAGGATCTGGGGACCCGAAGCCCCGCCTCGCTCGCGTCGGGAAAACTGACGACGGGCGAGGCGGCAGGTGGAAAGACCTACACCGTGCCACAAGGGATTTCGCTCTGGGGCAGGCTCTTCGACGAGGGGCCGATCCTGCGGCTGGGCATGGCGCTGGAAGCGGCGCTGGACGTGGCCGGGAAACGCCCCGGATTGCCAAACTGAACGACAACCGACCCGCAGCCAATGCGGGCAGACGACAACCGGCCGTGCAACCGGCCATCCACCCTAAGCCGCACCGGCGGCCAACCAACATGGAGACCAAAATGAAGCGCAGGGAATTCCTACTGAACTCGACGGCGGTGATGGGCGGCAGCATTCTGATGGGTACCTTCGCCGGACCCGCGCTGGCGCAAGAGACGCCGGTTTCGGGCGGCACGCTGATCTGGGGCCATTCCGAGACGACGCAGAACCTCGACATGCACCAGACCGGCACCGCGTCGTCGGGGCGCGTGTTGCAGAACATCCATTCGTCCATCGTTACGGTGGACAAGGACCTGAACGTGATCCCGGGCCTGGCCGAAAGCTTCGAAGTGGCCCCCGACGGCCTGACCTACACCTTCAAGCTGCGCCCGAACGTCAAGTTCCACAACGGCGCGACGATGACCAGCGCAGATGTGAAATACAGTTTTGAACGCTGCAAGGACCCGGCGACCGGGGCCGTCAACTTCGAGGTCTTCAACAATGTCGCCGCCATCGAGACGCCCGATGACCTGACCGTCGTCATCAAGATGAGCGCGGTGAACGCGCCCTTCCTGTCGCGTCTGGCCGAAAACGGAGCGGGCGTGGTGATGCCGGTGGATAGCGGCCCGACGCAAGGCACCAACCCGATGGGCGCAGGGCCGTTCAAGTTCGTCAGCTACGAGGTCGGCACCGTCGTGAAGATGGCGCGGTTCGACGATTACTGGGAAGGCCCGGCCTATCTTGACGCCGTGGAAGCGCGCGAGATCACCGAGCCCACCACCCGTCTTACCGGCCTGCGCACGGGTGAGTTGCACATGATCAACGACATCCCGCTTGACCGCGTGGGCGAACTGGAAGCTGACGCGACCCTTCAGGTGAAGAAGTGGTTCCCGCTGAACTTCGACTTCATCAACATGAACCACACCTACGAGCCGTTCCAGAACTCCAAGGTCCGCATCGCCTTCGACATGATCATCGACAAGGAAGCCCTGATGCAGGGCGCGCTCTGGGGGCAGGGGGCGACCACGGCCTCCCCCAGCTTCCCGACCAGCGCCAGCTACAACAAGGACCTGGTGCAGCGGAAGCAGGACATCGAGGGGGCCAAGGCCCTTCTGGCCGAGGCAGGCTATCCGGAAGGCAGCCTGAACATCGTCTTCAAGGCCACGACGAACTATCCCTACCACATCGAGACCGCGCAGATCCTGGTCGAATGGTTCAAGATGGCGGGCGTCAACCTGACCATCGAGCAGCTGACCTGGGCCGACTGGCTGTCGCAGTGCTGGGTCGACAAGGACTACCAGATGACGATGATGAACTTCTTCACCCTTTGGGAGCCGGACTTCCTGTACTACTCGGTCTGGAACTCGGAAGGCGCGTTCAACTACCGTGCGGTGAAGGACCCGAAGATCGACGAGCTGACGAAGCAGGCCCGCATCACGGTGGACGATGTGGCGCGTGCCGATATCTACAAGCAGGTCCAGCAGCAGATCTTCGATGAGGCGCATGACGTGCTTCTGTGGTTCCGCAACGGGACCATCGGCGCGCAGACCAAGGTGATGGGACTTGATACGGTCGTGCATCCGAACGGGTCGAACCTGAACTTCCACAAGGTCTGGCTATCGGCCTGACGCTAGCCGGCGGGCCGCACGCCGGCCCGCCGATCCCCCTTGGGTGCATCGCCATGACCTATGTGCTGAACCGGCTTCTGTCGGTGATCCTGACGCTGTTTCTGATCACGCTGGTGACCTTCGCTGTCACCAACATCCTGCCCGGCGACGTGGCGATGATGATCATGGGCACCCAATCGAACCCCGAGGCGCTGGAGGGCCTGCGTCAGTCCTTGGGACTGAACGATCCGCTGATCATGCAGTACGGGAACTGGGTCGGCGGGCTTCTGACCGGGGACTGGGGCACCTCGCTCATCTTCAAGAAACCCATCGCCGAGCTTCTGGCGCAGAAGGCAGTGGCCTCCGCCATCATCGTTGTCATGTCGATGACCATCGCCCTGACCCTCGCCGTCCCCTTGGGCGTCTGGGCCGCCGTCCACCGCGACCGCTGGCAGGACACCGTCAGCTCCTCGACCTCGCTTCTGGGCGTCTCGCTGCCGGATTTCTTCTGGGGGATCGTTATGATCCTCGTCTTCGCGCGCTGGCTGGGCTGGTTCCCCTCCTCTGGCATCGTCGAGCCGTCCGAGGATTTCCTGGGCTCCCTCCGCTACGCCTTTCTCCCCTCCCTCGCCCTGGGCCTCGGCCTCATGGCGCATCTCACTCGGATGACGCGCTCCACCATGACCGGCATTCTGGGGCAAGAGTTCATTCGCGTCGCCCGCGCCAAGGGCCTGACCGAACGCACCGTCGTCTGGCGCTATGCATTGGCAAACGCCATCGGGCCGGTCATCACCATCGCGGGGCTGCAGATCGGCTATCTCTTCGGGTCGATCATCGTGATGGAAAGCCTGTTTGGCTATACCGGCATGGGCTGGCTGACCTACCAGGCGCTGCTGAACCGCGACCTGCCGCTGATCCAGGCCACGGTCTTCGTCATCGCCGCCGTTGTGATGATCACCAACCTCCTCGTCGATCTCCTTTACGTCCTGATCGACCCGCGCGTAAAGCTGGGGTGAGGGGGATGAAACGCTTCAAGACCACCAAGGGTCTGATCGGGATCGTCCTTCTGACCCTCATCGCGCTGATCGCCATCGTCGGCCCGATGGTCATCCCGCCCGATGCCGCGACGAAGATGGACATGCTCGCCCGCCGTTCGCCGCCGACCTGGACGCACCTCCTCGGCACCGACCAGCTCGGCCGTGACATGCTGTACCGTGTTATCCTGGGCGCCCGGACGTCGCTGGAGATCGCCGTCTCTGCCGTTGTCATGAGCGTCGTCCTCGGCCTGCCCTTGGGTCTCGTTTCCGGCTACTTCGGTGGCTGGGTCGACAACGTGCTGATGCGGCTGGTCGACACGCTGCTGGCCTTCCCCGCGCTGTTGCTGGCCCTGTCGATCAGCGCCGTCCTCGGCCCCAACGTGCAGAACACCATCATCGCCATCGGCGTGGCCTTCACCCCCTATCTTGCCCGCATCATCCGGGGCGAGGCGCTGAAGGTCGCGCAGATGCCCTATGTCGAGGCCGCCCGCGCCTCGGGCACCACCGACGGAATGATCATGATGCGCCATGTGCTACCAAACATCATGCCCGCGGTGATCGTGCAGGCCACCATATCGCTGGCCTTCGCCATCTTGGCCGAGGCGGGGCTTTCGTTCCTTGGCCTTGGAACCCAGCCCCCGGCGGCGAGTTGGGGGCTGATGATCCAGGCCAGCCGGGACCAGCTGGACGTGGCACCCTGGACCGCCCTTGTGCCTGGGGCTGCGGTGGCACTGACGGTGCTGGGGCTGAACATGTTCGGGGACGTCCTGCGCGACATCCTTGATCCGAAGTCGAAATAGGAGGCGGCGATGAAGGACATCGTTTCGGTCGATCACCTCCGCGTCGAATTCGCCACCGACAGCGGCCCGGTCGTGGGGGTCGAGGACGTGTCTTTCACCATCGCGCCCGGCGAGACGGTCTGCGTCGTTGGCGAAAGCGGGTCGGGAAAATCCGTGACCTCGCTTTCGCTGATGCGGCTGGTCGAGTTTGGCGGCGGGACCATCGCGGCAGGCGCCCTCCGCTTCCGCAGGACAGACGGGACGGAACTCGACGTCGCTGCCGCCTCCCCCGCCGTGATGGGCGAAGTGCGCGGCAACGAGATCGGGATGATCTTTCAAGAGCCGATGACGGCGCTGAACCCCGTCTTCACTATCGAACGCCAGCTGACCGATGGGTTGATGCTGCACAAGAACCTTAGCCAGGCCCAGGCCTCCGCCCGCGCGCTGGAGCTTCTGCGCAGCGTCCGCATCCCCGAACCCGAACGCCGCTTGAAGCAGTACCCGCATGAGCTGTCCGGCGGCATGCGCCAGCGCGTCGTGATAGCAATGGCGATGGCCTGCGAGCCGAAGCTTCTGATCGCCGATGAACCCACCACCGCACTCGACGTAACGATCCAGGCCGAGATCCTCGCGCTGATCAACCGGTTGAAGCGTGAAAACGGGATGGCGGTCTTGTTCATCACGCATGACATGGCGGTCGTGGCGCAGATGGCTGACCGCGTCGTCGTCATGTATCGCGGGAAGATCGTGGAAACCGGAACAGTCGAACATATCTTCACCGCCCCGAAGGAAGACTACACCAAGGCCCTCCTCGCCGCCGTGCCGAAACTGGGCGAGATGAAGGGGAAACCCGCCCCGGAACGGATGCGCCTGATCGGGGACGAGGCTGCCCGGGCCGCCCGTATCGTCCCCGTAGCGCGGAAGAAGGAAGTCCTCCTCGACGTCCGCCACCTCACCACCCGCTTCCCCGTCAAGGGCGGCATCCTGCGGCGCACCACCGCCCAGGTCCACGCGGTGGAGGATGTCAGCTTCACCCTCAATGTCGGCGAAACGCTCGCCCTCGTGGGCGAATCCGGCTGCGGCAAGTCCAGCTGCGGTCGGTCGATCCTGCGGCTGGTGCAGCCCACCAGCGGTGAGGTCTGGATCGGCGGCCGCGACATCGGCGCGCTCAACCACCACGACCTCCGCCGCGCGCGGGCCGACATGCAGATGGTCTTCCAGGACCCGTTCGCCAGCCTCAACCCCTACCGCCGCCTCAAGGACCAGGTGGCCGAGCCCATCGTGAACTTCGGCCTCGCCAGCGGTGCCGCGCTGAAAGAACGCGTCGAGGAGCTCTTCGACCGCGTCCACCTCCCCCGCGCCTTTATGAACCGCTTCCCGCATGAGCTTTCCGGCGGCCAGCGCCAGCGCGTCGCCATCGCCCGCGCCCTAGCCGTGAACCCCAAGCTCATCGTCGCCGACGAGGCGGTCTCGGCGCTGGACGTGTCAGTCCAGGCGCAGGTCCTGAACCTGATGATGGAACTGCAGGAAGACCTTGGCCTCTCTTACCTTTTCATCAGCCACGACATGGCAGTGGTCGAACGCATCGCGCATCAGGTGGGCGTCATGTACCTGGGCCGGATCGTCGAAATCGGCCCGCGTGCGGCGATCTTCGAAAGCCCAGCGCACAGCTACACCCGCCAACTGCTTTCGGCGGTCCCTATCGCCGACCCATCCAAACGCCGCTTTGCCGACGATCTGGCCTTCAAGCCGATCAAGTCGCCGATCTTTCCGCTGGGGCATCAACCCGCCCCGTCGGTCTATACCGAAGTGGCCCCCGGCCATTTCGTCCTGAAGGACTAGGGAGGAAACCATGCCGATCAAGAACCGTCTGGCCGAGATGCAGGCCGAAATCACCGCCTGGCGCCGTGACCTGCACGAAAACCCGGAGCTGATGTACGACGTCCACCGCACCGCCGCGACCGTGGCCGACCGCCTACTCGAGTTCGGCTGCGACGAGGTTGTGACCGGCATCGGCCGCACCGGGGTCGTCGGCGTGATCAAGGGCAAGACAGACACGCGTGGGCATGTCGTGGGCCTGCGCGCCGACATGGACGCGCTGCCGATCCTGGAGGCGACAGGGCTGCCCTATGCCTCCAAGACCCCCGGCAAGATGCACGCCTGCGGCCATGACGGGCACACCGCGATGCTCCTCGGGGCCGCAAAATACCTCTGCGAGACGCGGAACTTCGATGGAAAGGTCGCTGTGATCTTCCAGCCCGCCGAGGAGGGCGGCGCGGGGGGCGAAGCGATGGTCAAGGACGGCCTGATCGAACGCTTTGGCATCAAGGAGGTCTACGGGATGCACAATGCCCCCGGCCTTCCCGTTGGCCAGTTCTCGATCAAGCCTGGCCCCTTCTATGCGGCGACCGACAACTTCACTGTCCACCTCACCGGCAAGGGGGGGCACGCGGCCTATCCGCATCGGACCGTCGACACCACCGTGATGGCTTGCCAGACGGTGATGGCGCTACAGACCATCGTCTCGCGCAACGCGGACCCGCTGGAGTCGATCGTCGTTTCCGTCACCTCGATGAAGACCGAATCCGAGGCCTGGAACGTCATCCCTGAACGGGTCGAGCTCCGCGGAACGGTGCGGACCTTCGACGCGGGCATCCGGAAGCTGGCCGAAAACCGTTTCCGCGCGCTGGTCGAAGGCACCGTGGCGGGCTTCGGCGGGTCAGTCCAGATCGACTGGCGCCCGGGATACCCCGCAATGGTCAACGCCGATCGGGAAACCGACTTCGCCGCAAAGGTCGCCGAAAGAATCGGCGGCGCGGGGTCGGTGGACACGAACTGCCCCGCGATCATGGGCGGTGAGGATTTCGCCTACATGCTGCAAGCTGTCCCGGGGGCCTATATCCAGGTCGGCAACGGCGACACGGCGGAAGTCCACCACCCCGCCTACAACTTCAACGACGAAGCGATCCCCTTTGGCGCCTCCTACTGGGCCGAACTCGTCGAAACCCGCATGCCCGCGGCCTGAAAGGAAAGCCCATGGACTGGTCCGAATATCTGGAAGCCAACCAGCCGCGTTTTGTCGACGAACTGGTGGATTTCGTCCGCATCCCCTCGGTCTCCGCCGCGCCCGCCCATATCCCCGACGTGGTGGCCGCGGGCGACTGGGTCGTGCGGCGCCTGCAGGCCGCAGGGATGGAGAACGTCCGGATGATGCCAACCGAAGGCCACCCGGTCGTCTACGCCGACTGGCTCCACGCGCCGGGCAAGCCTACAGTCTTGATCTATGGGCACTTCGACGTCCAACCGGCCGAGCCGTTCGACCTTTGGCAGACCCCGCCCTTCGAACCACAGGTCCGCGATGGCAAGGTCTGGGGCCGGGGTGCCTCGGATGACAAGGGCGGAATGCTGATCCCGATCCTGTCAGTCGAGGCGATGCTGAAGACCTGGGGCCGCCTGCCGGTGAATGTGAAGATGTTCTTCGAGGGGCAGGAAGAGATCGGCTCGCCCCATCTGCCCGCTTTCATCAAGGCCAATGGCGCGATGCTGAAGGCCGACATGATCTTCTCTGCTGACGGCAGCCAGTGGGGCGAGGACCAGCCGAACCTGATCACCGGCCTGAAAGGGCTGGTCGCTGCCGAGATCACCGTCTCGGGCGCCCAGGGCGACCAGCACTCCGGCCAGCAGGGCGGCGGCATCGCCAACCCGATCCAGGGCCTGGCGCAGCTCATCGCCTCGATGAAAGGGCCGAACGGCAAAATCACTATCCCCGGCTTCTACGACAATGTCATCGACCTGACGGTGGAGGACCGCGAAGCCTACGCCCGCATCCCCTTCGACGAGGCGGCCTATATCGAAGAACTCGGCGTCCCCGACAGTTTTGGCGAAGAAGGCTACACCACCCGCGAGCGGCTCTGGGGTCGGCCAACCTTGGAAATGAACGGCATCTGGGGCGGATGGCAGGGCAACGGAATCAAGACCGTCCTGCCCGCCGAAGCCCATGCCAAGATCACCTGCCGCCTGGTCGCCAACCAGAAACCGGATGCGATCTTCGACCTTCTCCGCGCGCATATCGAGGCCGCTTGCCCCAGAGGTCTGCGCGTCATGGTCAAGCGCCTTGCGGGCAGCGCCGACCCGTTCCTCGTCCCCCCGGGCCACAATGCCAGCACGTCTGCTGCGCAGGTTCTGACGGAGGTCTACGGAAAGGCACCCTATATCACGCGGACCGGCGGCTCGATCCCGGTGATGACCATGCTTCTGAACGAACTTGGCGTTCACGCCACCGTCTTCGCTTTCGGCATGAACGACGAGAACCTGCATGCGCCAAACGAATTCTTCCGTTTGTCGAACTTCCGCACCGGCCAGATTGCCTATTGCAAGCTTCTTGAACGATTGGCAGCGAACTAGAGGGCGATGCTAGAGGACCTAAACCTTCTGTGTGTTGGGGCGCCTCGCCAACCTTTCAGAAAGACCGACGCTTCCCTTCCCGCCGGTTCATGATCTTGCAAGACATGATCAACCTGGCAGAAGTGGTTAAAATTCGGTTCCAGCTGTTTTTCGGCAATGGCCAGGGCCTTTTGCATAAGCATAGCAGTTAGATCAGGGGCCAGCATCAATGATTTCGACTGCTTACAGGTAGAAAAGGTTCGATGGGAGACCCATCCCCACCGGCATTCGGGGCTGCCGGATACCACACTCCAAGCTTTCACAATCTGGGTCTCACAGTCATCGTGCCGACGGTCCGCTTAGGGCCGGGCGTGTTGCCCATACCCTCAACATATGGCTAGGTCGCTCGCGGTGTTACCCGCCTCCAACGCCTGCACGAACCACTGCGGTTTGCGTCCCCGGCCTGACCAGGTGAGCGCCGGGTTCTCAGTGTGCCGGTATTTAGCCGCGGCCGGCGCACGGGAGGATTTCGTTTCGCTGCCGACAAGTTCGGCCAGGGTGTAGCCCAGATCCCGGGCGAGAGCTTCCACCTTGGCGCGCGCTTCCGCCTTCTGCCGATCCTCAAAGGTGGAGATCGCCTTGGCGACGTTCTTCTGCATTTTCTTCAGCTCGCCGAGCGACAGTGCCTCGAGATCGTAATCAGCCATTGATGCGGTCCGTGTCCTGAATGTCCCGGTATCGATAGCCCGTCGATGCAGGGTGCCGCAACTCCCGGCAGGTAAGGGCAGGGGTGGCAGATGTTGGTGATCGCAGTTTTCGTCGCCAGTGAGGCGCTGGACTGGGGGTCAGGCAGTCCCGATCGGCAGGGTGACGAGTTCTGGCATTGGCTCCCCCCGCATCTCTGTCTCCTGGGCCATCCCTTCGACTGACAATCCCCTAAGCCTGTTCGGCCTCTGGCGCGCAACCCCGCGTCAGTCCGGGCCGTGTTGCCCCTTCGGGGCTGCCCGCTCCACCCCGGCCCTCTGGAGGTTTCCGGTTGCCGTTCCGTCGCCCGTGCACGCCTCAGCCGACAGGCTTTTTCCGGGTCTTGTCGAAGGGGCGGTCCCAGGGACAGGAAACACAGGAGCTTACCATGCAGAACATCGTCATCCTCGCCGGCAACATCGGTCAAAAGCCCGAAGTGCGCTCGACCCAAAGCGGCACGAAGATTACCAACTTCACCCTCGCCACCTCGCGGCCGCGCCTCTCGGAAGGTCGCGTGATGCGCGACGAGAACGGCTACCGTGTCATGGACACCGAATGGCATCGCATCACCTGCTTCAACGGTCTCGGCAAGACCGTCGCAGAGCACTGCGAAAAGGGCATGAAGGTCCTCGTCCACGGCCGCATCCACTACACGAAGTGGACCGACGCAACCGGCACCGACCGTTACGGCTGCGAGATCATCGCCGAGAAGGTCGACTTCCTGAGCCGCCCAAAGTCGGCCGAGAACGAAAATCCCGAGCTGGTCGACCGCGACGACGAGAT
Organism: Paracoccaceae bacterium; assembly: GCA_009773055.1. Lineage (GTDB taxonomy): Bacteria > Pseudomonadota > Alphaproteobacteria > Rhodobacterales > Rhodobacteraceae > Tabrizicola. The sequence continues at coordinate 4,039 of WOUW01000030.1, read as the reverse complement.
CCCGTTCTGAAAAGAACGGGGTCTCCCCTCGGGCCCGGCGGGGAAGCCCGCCGGGTTCGGTCGAGCTCGGCCCAAAGCCGACGGTTGAACGCTGTTAGTGCTGCCCAGCGACATTTCGGGAAGCCGACACTCACCTGTTACTGCAGCGAGATCGCCGCAGTGATGACTGCCATGGGCAAAAGCGTCGTCATTGGACGTGAAGCGCTGCCCAAAGTTGGGCGCTGAAACAACTCACGACCTGAATACAACGAATCTGAGGGTCGGGCGTTCGAATCGCTGCGGGTCCGCCAGTAAATTCAATACCTTAATCAGAATTTAATGAGCACCTCGTAGCTTTGGCTACCACTCGGCTACCACGATGGATGTGATCTGATCGGATCGTCGGAAACGCCTCGAACTCAGTTAGAGATTTCCGCATCGAATCCTTGGGTCGGAGAGCGATGAAGGCCGGTAAGTTCACCGATGCCCAGAGGGCGATAATTCTTATCCAGGCCTAGGATGGGTCGCCGGATGCGGACTCCGACCGCAAAGCCGGGATCAGTCAGGCGACCTGGCTTGACTTGCGTTTGCCGGGCACAGGCCTTCGGAGGTGAAGCGGGAGGCAGATGCGCGCGTTGCGGGGCACTCGTATGAACGGCGAGCGCGGTCGTCACCTAGGCCGTGACCCTTTGAAGCTAAAGCATGCGCACCTCAGTCAGGCAAAAATCTGCGGGCAGAGCATCACTTATTGATTTGGAGGTATCGGCACAAAGGGGGCAATGTAGTCGAGTGGCGGTTGGCGACCGCAACTCACACCTGGGGAGGAGTGGACCTTTCAATGATTGACACCATGTTCGGCGCGCTTTTTGGCCTGCTGAGCTCGCCTTACATCATGGGACTTATGCTTCTGGCCGTGGTGCTAGGCCTTCTCGTTGGCGTGACGCCGGGCATCGGGGGCAAACTGTCAATCGCAATGGCAATTCCGTTCATTTACGGCATGGACATGATTGCCGGAGCGGTGTTCCTGCTTACGCTGCATGCGGTCAACGGGACAAGCGGGCAGATCTCCAGCATCATGTTCGGCATCCCGGGTGATGGCGACGACGCTGCGACAACGCTTGACGGCTATCCGCTAGCCAAGCAGGGGCAGGCTGCCAGGGCGCTTGGTGCAAGCATCACCGCCTCTGGCGTCGGGGGGATACTCGGGGCGATCGTGTTCGCCTTGCTGATCCCTGTTCTCCGCCCCCTCGTGTTGAGTTTCAGCCCGTCCGAGTTCTTCCTGATCGCCTTGCTGGGCATCAGCTTCATTGCCTTCCTCGCCAGCGGTCCGAAGATCATCAAGGGGCTGATCGTCGGGTTCTGGGGCCTGATGCTGTCGATGGTCGGCATGGATCCGCAGACCGGCACCGCGCGCTTTGCCGGTGACATGCTGTTCTTGTGGGATGGTGTCAGCCTTGTGACCGCGGTGCTGGCGATGTTCGCCGTACCGGAAATGCTGAGCCTGGGCACGAAGGGGACCGCGATCTCGCAAGTGGAGCGCGCCGACGATACGTTTTCCTACCGCCAGCTGGTCTCGGGGGTTCTGGAAGTGCCGCGTCATTGGGCGCTGGTGATCCGGACGTCAGTCATCGGTGCCATCATCGGCATCATTCCTGGTCTGGGCGGCTCGGCGGCTGCATGGATCTGCTATGGGCATGCCGTCCAAAGCTCCAAGACCCCGGAACGGTTCGGAAAGGGCGCCATCGAGGGCGTGATCGCCCCCGAGACGGCGAGCAACGCCAAAGAGGGCGGGTCGCTGCTGCCCACTCTGTTTTTCGGCATTCCGGGCAGTTCCGGAATGGCAATCCTGCTGGGCGCGTTCATCGTTCTGGGCATTCAGCCCGGCCCGATGATGATGACCGAACACTTGGACGTGGTGTGGAGCCTGATCTGGGCGCTTGTCGTCGGCAACCTGATGGCGGTCGCAATCCTGCTGGTGATCTGCCGCTGGATCACCGTGCTGACCTTCGTCAATGGTCGCATCCTCGTGCCGTTCATTCTGGTGTTCATCACGCTCGGTTGTTTCCTCAGCGACTTCCAATGGCAGAACCTGGTGGTCCTCGTGCTGTTTAGCATGATCGGCTACGCCTTCCTGCGCGCCGGGTGGCCCCGGTCGCCCTTCGTGATCGGATTGATCCTTGGCGGCAGCGCCGAGAGCGCACTCAATCAGGCGCTGCAAATCTGGGGAATGTGGTTCTTCCTGCGACCGCTGTCGCTGGTTCTGATCGCGATGATCCTTGGCCTTCTCGGCTATGCGATCTGGCGCAACCTGCGGCCCGGAGCCCGCTCTTCGATGGAGCAGTGATCGATGCTACGCTTTGACACGTTTGTGACGGTTGCGATGCTGGCGATCTTCAGCACCATGGTGGCGGTCGCATCGACCTACCCAGCCGGTGCGCGGTTCATGCCTTATGTGATCGGAATCCCCTCCATCGGACTTTGCCTGCTGCAGCTTGCGGCCGACATTCGCCGGTCTCGCCGTGCCCCGGTCGCACCTGCGGAGACGAATGATGAACCCATCAGCGTGACGACGGAACTGGTGACATGGGCTTACTTCGTGGCGTTCGTCGGTGCGGTGCTGCTGTTCGGATTTCTGGTCAGCGCGCCGTTTCTGGTGACAATCTACCTCTGGCGCGAGGCAAAAGTGCGGCCGGTCTATGCGCTGGCGGCTGGCTGCGGGTTTACGCTGGCGCTGCACCTGATGTTCGAGCGGTTGCTGACGTTCCGCCTGCATGAGGGGTTCGTTACGGAATGGGTTCTTGACCGGCTGGTATAGTCCGGCAGGCGATGAAGAGCTGAAGATCGGGAAGGAAACGATGCAGTGTTGAACGCGCGCATGGTCAGGCGGGTCTGGCGGTTGATCATCATCGCCCCTTTCGCCTTGCTGCCTTCGACCGACCATTCCGTGGGGCAGATCGTTGCCTGCTTTGCCGAGATCATCGCCTTTTGGCGATCCCTTACCTCGAGGATCTTCGCTTTGTAGGCCTCGCTGTCGGTAAACTCGAAGTGCGGCGCGTAAACACCCAATTCTGCAAAGGCGATGCGCTCGTCATAGATCGCGACCTGTTGCTCGAGACGATCCAGCAAGGAGCGTTTCTCGGCATAGGTGGCACGCACCGCCGAGATGTCGACCGTAAGTTTTGCCGCAACGTCCGACAGTCGTGAAACTTCCGCTTCCTGCGATATGATCCCAGCATATTTGTTTCTGATAGCGGCGAGTTCGCCGTTGAATCTGGTGAGAGCGTGCTGATGTGTTTCGGCACTTCGCTGCGCCTCATCGGCTTGTCGGCGCAGCTTTGCCCGTGACAGGAGCCACAAGACGAAAAACAGGGGCGTAGCCAAAAACCAGATCATGGCCAGAATGACAATCGGATCCATCGAAACTCGCGGGTGAGATGCAGGTGTCCGATCATGGCCCGAAGACCGTTTGCGCTCAAGGTTGAGCCGCGCGAGGGTTTTACGCTAGTTCACACCCTTCGAACTAGTTTTTCCGAACCCCTTCACGGCCCGTTCGGAGCCAGGCGACCTGTAGCTAGACCGCCAAATCCTCCGGTTTCGTTCCATCTACTAAAGCGTCTATGAACCAATGCGGTTTGCGCCCCCGGCCAGACCAGGTGAGGGCCGCGTTCTCAGGGTGTCGGTATTTCGCCACGGCCGGTGCGCGGGTGGTCTTCACCTCGACGCCGATCAGGTCGACCAGGGAGTAGCCCATCTCCTTGGCGATTGCCTCCAGCCTGGCGCGGGCTTCGGCCTTGTTCCGGTCCTCATACGTGTAAATCGCCTTGGCGAGGTCCTTCTGCAATTGCTGCAGTTCCTTGAGCGACATCGCCTCGAGATTGAAATCAGCCATTGGGCCCTCGTGTCCTGAATTCTGCATCAGGGATAGCCGTCCGGTCGCGACATCGCAACTCCCACGGAGGTCACCGCGATAGGGCAGATGGAATGGTTGCCGCCCTCCCCAAACGGCATCGCGATGTGCCAAGATTGTGGTGTTCAGAGCCACAAAACGGAGAGGACGGCA
>WOUW01000029.1 GCA_009773055.1 Paracoccaceae bacterium | reverse complement strand
CTCTGGGGGCGCAAGGCAGGCGATAGCCACGGCTCGGCGCGCTTTACCACCCGGAAAGAACGCGCGGCTTTTGAAGGCGGCGCGGGCCTCCTGATCGGTCGCGACCTCGATACCGGCAATCTGCTGCGCTATGATGGCCCGGCGCACCTTCTGACCCTCGCCCCTACCCGCGCGGGCAAAGGTGTCGGCACGGTGATCCCGAACCTGCTGCTGGCTGAACGCTCGGTGCTGGTGATCGACCCCAAGGGCGAGAATGCGAAGATCGCAAGCGAAGCGCGGAAGCGGTTTGGCGCGGTTCATATCCTCGATCCTTTCGGCGTCACCGGCATGCCAGCCTCGGCCTATAATCCCCTTGGGCAGCTATCATCGGAAAGCCTCGATCTGGGCGAAGATGCCGCTTCATTGGCCGAAGCCCTTGTCATGGACCCACCCGGCCAACAGTCAGAAGCGCATTGGAATGAAGAGGCCAAGGCACTGCTGTCAGGGCTGATCATGTTCGCCGTGGCGCATGAGGATCAGGATCGCAAGACACTCGCCACGGTCCGGGAATATCTGACCTTGCCGCCCGAGAAGTTCCGCGCCCTTCTGGAGCTGATGCAGGACAGTGCCGCCGCCGGGGGATTGATCGCCCGTGCCGCCAACCGCTTCCTTGGCAAATCTGACCGCGAAGCGGCCTCGGTGATGTCCTCGGCACAGCGCCATACCCATTTCCTTGACAGCCCCCGCATCGTCGCTGCCACGGCGCGCTCGGACTTCCAGTTCTCCGCCCTGCGGCATGATCTGACCTCGATCTTCCTTGTGCTGCCGCCAAACCGCCTCGACGCCTACAGCCGCTGGCTGCGCCTTCTGGTGGCCCAAGCACTTCAGGACATTGCACGGGACGCAGAAGCCGCTCAGGCGGGCGCTACGCGCCTGAAACAGCCCGCCCTGTTCCTCCTCGATGAGTTTGCAGCCTTGGGCCGTCTGGAAGCGGTGGAACGCGCCATGGGGCTGATGGCGGGCTATGGGTTGCAACTCTGGCCGATCCTGCAGGACATGAGCCAGCTCAGAGACCTTTACGGCGCGCGGGCCAATACTTTCGTCGCCAATGCGGGCGTGCTGCAAACCTTCGGGGTGAACGACTTCGAGACGGCGAAATGGCTGAGCCAGATGATCGGGCGGGAAACCACTGGCTATCAGACCGAAAGCCACAAGCCCGGCGATGTGCCTTCAACCTCGTACAACGTCACGGCGCGCGACCTGATGACCCCGGATGAGATCATGCAGATTCCGCCCCACGTCCAGCTGCTGCGCGTCCAGGGCAAGCCGGTGATGATCGCCCGCAAGCTGCGCTACTTCGCAGACAGGGAATTCGACGGGCTGCACCGATCACCGGATTCGCAACCCATAAATCCCAAATCTGAACACTGATCGCGCAACACCGATCCCTGAACCCCTATCGCATATCCCTGATCACGGAAGCCACAATGCTTAAGTCCGGTTCTGCCGCCCCTGCCCCAACCCTCGCCGTACTCAGTGAAACCGTGGATCTTCTGGGCGTCGTCGTCGCCAAGATGTCGGAGAAGCTGGATCAGCATCGGGAAACCCTCGTGGCGGTCCAGAAGACCGCGCTGGAAAGCCGGGACGCCGCACAGGCGGCTAAGTCCTACACTGACCCGCAGCGCTATGGCCGCCATATCGGCAATGAGATCGACAAGGCATTAGTTGCGCCCCTCAACCGGCTGGAGGCCCTGCACTCCGGCTTCGCTGCTGATCGGCAAGATACCCGCCGCACTCTGGATGATCTGGCCCGACAGGAAGAGGCCGTGCTTCAACGTTTTCGGGATGATCAGGCAAGGGCGGGACGGTGGAAGAAGCGCATCCCATTCATAGCCCTCTTTGGGTTGGTCCTGGTGCTCGGCTTGGGCATCGTTCTGCCCCGCTTCATGGCAGTCAACGGCCCCGCTTGCGCCGTCCTTGGGGGCGAGTGGCTGAAGGAGAACGCAAGTGGCCGGTTGGCCTGCGTCTTCTATGGGGGATGACCCTGAAGCTCTGCCATGTGTGAGTGTTATATGGTGTTAAAATAGGTGTTACACTGTGGAAAGTGGCCCATAATCATCTGATATTAATGGTATTTCAGACATGCCCTGTGTGCAGAGTCACGAAAGGGCGTGTGCAGAGTCACGAAGAAACGTGTGTAAAGTCACGAAAGCACCCTTGCCGTGTGTGAAATCACGAAGGGTCTTGACGGCGTGTGTGAAATCACGAAGGTAGGTGTATGGTGGGTGAAATCACGAACGAAACAAAGTCTCCGTTGCTGCCTGATCGTCTCGAACAGGCAGACCTGTTCGTTTGTGACATTTTCGATGCTGCGCCCAAGGGTGACATGGCTTCGATGGCGCACCCGATCTTTTCACTTTCGACCAAGCCCGATCATCGTATCCGCAGATACGAAGACGAAACCGGTAAGAACTTTGTGGAAGTGAAGCCCTCCGCCGAAGGGTTGGCAACCATCCATGACCGTGATGTCCTGATCTACTGTATCAGCCAGCTAATGGCCGCGATCAATGACGGAAAAACGCCCTCCAAGACACTGAGAATGAAGGCATACGACTTCCTGAAGGCAACAAACCGCGTCACTGATGGCCGTGGCTATGATGCTCTGCGAAGTGCGTTGATCCGGCTTCAAGGCACGCAGATTGAAACAAACATCGTAACGGGTGAGACTGAACAGCTCGACATTTTCAGCATCATCGACCGCGCAAGGATCGTGCGGCAAACCCGTGACGGGCGGATGCAAGAGATTGAAGTTCAGCTTTCGGACTGGGTGTTCAATGCGATCCGGGCGAAAGAAGTCCTTACCTTCCACCGTGACTACTTTCGGCTGCGGAAGCCGATTGAGCGCCGCCTGTATGAGCTGGCGCGCAAGCACTGTGGACAGAAGAAGGAATGGCGGATCACCCTGCCCGTCCTGCAGCGGAAATGCGGCTCTTCATCGACCCTGCGGGAGTTTCGGCGGCTAATTCAGAACATTGTGGAGCATGACAAAGAGCATGCCCATATCCCTGACTATGGCGTCCAGATGGGCGAGGACATGATCACTTTCACCAATCGCGGGACAATGCTGGAAGACCAGCAAACTGCGGGCGTGCCTAGTTTTGCATCCGTGCGCATTAGTCCGGACGTCCTGACGGAAGCGCGCATGGTGGCTCCCGGTTGGGATGTCTATGTCCTTGAAAGCGAATGGCGCAGCTGGATGGCGGATGGTGGGCTTGATGCCCCCAAAAATCCTGACAAAGCTTTCCTAGGCTTCTGCAAGAAGTGGTATGAGCGGCGGGGCCGCCCTTAGCGGCCCCTGCCCTGCAAAAGCAGTTCCAGCCCTTCCCAAAGCGTGACGTTCTGTTCATTGCAGAATGCGCGAAACTGGTCGATGACGCGCTTCGGTCCAGGGATAGAAACCTTGTCCTGCGCTTCGGTTCGTTTTGGCCCAGGCCTGCGTTTGGCAGAAGGTTCACGACTGACAAAGCCAAGCGTTGTGCCTGCTTCTACTGCCTCTTTTAGCGCGCCTTGATCGGGCACAGCACGGGGCTTGGGGCTGTCAATCTTAGGAAGCTCGATGCCTCCACCAAACCCATACTTTCCGCTCATGCTGCCTTCGCTTTCATAAGGGTATCAATGACGGCCTGAGCATATTCGCGGGCGTTCTCGATGGCAGAAGCCACCTGCTTTTGCGCCTTTTCGGTCGCAGATGCCGTCTTACCCTTCATCTCCTGAGCCACTAGATCGGGCAGCTCCGCAAGCAACATGCTGTCACGGAAAATCCGGGTGTAGGGCGCGCGGCGCGCGATCCGCACGGGCAAAGTGTTGATGTTGTTGGTCTCCATTTCCTGCCGCACGTCTCTTTCGTCGGTTGTCAGGAAGGCAGCGTTTGTGCGCGCAAAAAGCAACGTGTAGGCAATCGGGCTTCTGATCATCCTGGAAGTGGTTTCGACAAGGCGCACGGCCTGAGCTGCTTGCCGTGCTTCCATAGGTGAACCGTCCATCGGAATGATGCACAGGTCCGTGCGGGACAAGGCGAATGTAACGATCTGATCCTTCGACCCCTCAAGGTCGATGATGAGATAATCCGCCTCTGCTTCCATGCCGTCGATCAAGGCGACGGTGTCTTCCACCTGCGGGCGGGCATGAACGGCAAAAGGCAGGTCTCTGCCCGCTTCTTCACGCCCCCTTGCCCAAGCAAGGATGTTGGCGTTTGGGTCTAGGTCGAGAATGGCAACCCTGCCGCCCGAAAGGGCGATCTGCTCGGCGAGCAACATGGCGGAGGTGGTTTTCCCCGATCCGCCCTTCGGGTTTGCGAAGGTGATTACAAACATAGGGCGACTCTGGTCCAAGTTATCCTTAATGTCAATGTTAACGTTACAGACATATTCAATGTTAACTTTAACGATATAGATATTTGTGCCGCGCGCGCAAGGCCACAGTCTTAGCCGCCTTTGATCTGTAGCGGACTGCCGCTGAACACGACAAGGCAGTCAGGCTCAGAGGCAAACCAAGCGTAGCTGCCCCAAGCGAGACTGCTAACCGTCTTGCGGAAAGCCGGGGATGCACGATCCAGAAATGCCGTGACGAATGCAACGTGCTGAGGAGGGAAGCCTGCACCCTCGGCGATCAGCAGGAGTGCTGTTCTTCGGGTGTCATTCACAGGCCCGTCTGTGTGCACCACTTCCACAAAGACAAGGAGGGGATGCGATGGGCCAAGATCTACAAGGACGATATCGGGAAGGTTCTTGTCAGCCGGAATCACCAGGCCAATGGCCTTAGCGAGCTCGTCATCACGGGCAACGACCTTGTTGCCACTCTCGCTGAGCGAAATAACACCTGGCTTCTCAAGAAACTTCGGCGCGAACACCTCAATAACCGCCTTCGAAATATCGGCGCTCGGTCCAGTCGTTAAGCGGCGAGTCTCACCGTTGGGGAAGGTGACAAGCTCGTACTGGCCGCCACCTGCTGCTCCCCTGCGCACGATGGCGATGCGCGCCAATGCACCAGCGTTCAAATGTTTTGCGCGCCACGCAGACGCCTTAGCGATGAATGTCGCCTCATCGAGGTCTGGTGCCAGTAGGTCAGCAAACTCCGCCTGCAAGGCATAGCGGCCCGCCGGTGAGGTGGTGGAAAGGCCCGGTTTCTCGATGACAGCACCGTTCTGGATCAGGGCATAGCGGATCGTATCGTCGCGGATAGATTCGCGCGTGTTGACCGCATACCAGCGACCCGGCACGTCAGCCTTGCTGGGCTTCATCGATTCCTTCGCCCATGCGCCACGCGCTTCGGCATCTGGTTTTGCGGCCTGATCGTCGGTCATACGCGTGACCTGATCGGGCCTTATCCAGACGCTCAAGCCCTCGACCGCCCCGACATAGGCCATGACGAAGATGGTTTTCGCCGCGATCTCCCAAATGCAGTGTTCCCGATTGGCTGATCCATCCGGGAAGATTACTGGCAGACGGGCATGAATCTCAGGCCAGGACAGAACGTGCGGCAAGCTCATACCTTGCCCCCGTAGAGGCCAAGAAGGGCCTGCTCAATCGCAGTCCGTTTCGCCCCGCTCGTAACAAGGCGCTCGATCTGCGCCATGGCGTCCGCCGTGGGCAACGGAATGGCCTCAAGCTCAAAAGCGGAAACGGCGACACTGCCGCTGATGCAGCGGAACATCTGATCGACCGTATCGCTGTTCAGAACGGCGGCGACGGCAGCGGACGAGACCTTTGGCATGCCGATGGGCCGGACCATGTTCAGATGGTTTTCGACAACGACACCCCCATGGGTCTCGATGAACATCGCGGGCAGCTCGGCTGCGATCAGGCGGCGCAGCTGCTCCTTGGCCGTGGTGCGCTGCACCAGAACGCAGCTCTTGTTGACGATAAGCCAGTCATCCCCTGGCTCCGTCTTGAAGTATGGACTGTGGTTTCTCTTATCGGCCCGGAAAATGAAGCACCCGTCCGGTGTCACGGCCTCGGCCCAAATGAGAGGAAAATGCCCTCGGCCTGCTCGGGCACGCATCTGCGACTTGAAGCGGTTCCAGATGAGGGGACCAGTAGAAACCTCATACCCCCAATCCGCAAGGCGCGTCGGCATAGCTTCTGCCGCCTCGATCAGACGAACGTGACGGGGATCGCGAGGGGCAATCCACGGTGCGCCCGTATCCTTCGGAAGACCGACCTTTCCGTTCTTCGTGAGTCGAACCCGTAGCTCGCTTTCGACATTAAGATAATGGACCTGAAACCTGCCGCGCTCACCACCCCGTCGATAGAGGGCGAGCAGGGTTTCCTGCAGGACATCCTCGAACACTCCCTTGCGTGCGTGCACGAAATCTATCGCGACCGGAGGCGCTTCGTCGGCCAACAGGCGACGCAGCGCCGTGTAGTATTGCCCCCCCAACACGCTCGTTGGCGTGAGGTAGGCAACGACGCCGCCTGGACGAGTCCAGCGAAGTGCCACGTCGGTGAAGACACCATAGAGGTTGGCATGACCGAAGAGGCTGCGACTGTAGCGCTGTCGCTGCGCTGGTGTCAGCTGCACCCGCCCATAGGGGGGGTTTCCGACCACCAGATCATAGATAGGCCTGGGTGGCTCCTCTAGGGTGTCGCATGTCTTGACGAACACCGGAACCTCGCGGCCACTCGCCCTGGCGAGGTCGGAGAGCATAATCTCCAACGCTGTCTGGGATAAACCGGCTGCATGGGGATCAAGCTCCAGACCTGAAAGCCGGTGGCCAAGCTGCGCAAGGATGAAGGCGGGATCGCTGTCTTTCAGATGAGCGCGCATCCGGGCCGCAGCTTCGAGAAGAAACGCACCCCCGCCACTCGCGGGATCGAGCACACGGGCTGTCGTCCAGTCGAGCCCACCCTCCTCAGCAAGATCGAGCAACCTCTGGGTCAGGGCAGGCGGCGTATAGAATGCACCCATGGCGCTCCGCTCCCGGCTCGGAAGCAGGGCTGTGTAGAGGCTTGTAAGGGCGTGGCAGCCCTCAAGTATCGGGAGCTGGGCAGCCATGCGGCCCATTGACCGCGCAAGGTGCAGAGCCGTGTCGTCCAGCTCACCAGTAGGAACTACAAAAGGTTTGCTGACATAAAGTCCAGCGACCGCTTGGCTGCCAAAGAACTCGATGGCTTCGCGCGCAAAAAGCGCCGCGAGGTCCGCGCGCTGTGCCTCCACTACAGTCTCCGCCCATGCGCGGGCGACAACGCGAGCGCGGGCAAGCTCTTGTCTAGCAAGTCCAAGGTCAGGAGCTTTGCTCCTGCGCAGCGGCTTTTCGGAAACGAGGGCGATACTCATGCGGACTTCATCCGCATGAGCTGCGGTCTTCCTTGGAAGGGCAGAACATTGATTTTACTTTCTTTCTTTCGCGCCTCGGCGATGTCGTAACTGCCCTGCATCCGCATCAACGTGTCCATGGAAATGCCAAATGCCTTTTCGATCCGCAGCGCCATTTCTGGCGAAAGACTCGCCCGTCCGTTTAAGAATTTCGACAAGGCCGGTCGTGTCACGCCTAGAACCAGCGCGGCGTCTGTGATGGACAACCCAAGTGGCTGAATCACATCAGCACAAACGAAGCGGCCCGGATGGGCGGGTGCGTTCACCCTTGTTTTCGCGGCCATTTCTATCGTTTTTCCTCCCGGAAATCTTTCTAGGAACCGTGCTCTGTAACGTCACGAAATACAACAATGTTCTATTTTTGTTCTTAACACAAGTGCGCCTTGTATGGCAGAATGGGCACAGAACAGTGATACTGCGGTCAATGCCGTCCCGTTAGCGACCAGGGTGGATCGGCGCCATCATGTGCGTCGGATGGTTTTCACACTGACACGGAAAAGCTGAGCGATCTCAGGCAGCGGCCTCAGTTCTTCATCGCGCATCCGGCACACCTCAGCCTTCTGCGCGGTGGATAGGGCAGGGGGCCTTCCCCCAACACGGCCACGCTTTCGCGCCGCTTCCAGCCCTTCCTTTGTCCTCTCAGAAATTCGCTCCCGCTCAAACTGGGCGATGGAAGCAAAGACATGAAACACCAGACGCCCTGCCGGTGTGGTGGTGTCGATGTCTTCGGCAAGAGACCGAAAACCCGCGCCATGCGCCTGGATCGTGTCCACGATGTCGAGAAGGTCACGCAAGGAACGGGCGAGGCGGTCATACTTGGTGACGGTGATCACGTCGCCCTGGCGCAGCTGATCGAGCAAGCGGTCCAGCTCGGGCCTGCTGCGGGCCGTGCCGGTGATCTTGTCGGCGAAGATTCTTTCGGCCCCCGCCGCCTTCAAGGCGTCGAGCTGGCCGTCCAGATTCTGGTCCTCTGTGCTAACGCGTGCATATCCGATGATCATGCGGCACTGTGCCAAAAACCTCCCAAAACCGCAAAGGTTTTGTCATGGGTTTTTGTCCAGCCTAAGTCTCTGATGTGGGGCAGGGCAGGGTGGCGGGACAGAAACGACCGTTTTTGACCACATCATTCTGTCCAGAGGTTTTTGTCCCGTGCTGACTGGCAGCGATGCGGACCAAGCTGCCGTTCGAACCGCCAACTTCAATGTCCGTGATCGAGGGATTCTAGACCTTCAGAACAAGTGGGCAGTGATCGGACACTTCGGGATCATGGATGACATCGAAGCCCTTCACCAACTCTTCTTGGTCGATCAGCATGTAGTCGGCAAACCGCCCTGGTTTCGTGTATTGCGAGTTGCGGGTGCTGTCGAAGCCGCGCCCCGTCACCAGTTCGGTCAGTCCCGCACTTCGCAGGACGGAGAGCGTTTCGCTGTCCGGCTCGACATTGAAATCGCCGCAGATCACCTTGAGATCGTCCCGCCCCGTTAGACCGCGCGACAAGTCGAGCAGCCTGCGCGCTTGCTCCGCACGCTCTGGCGTATTCATTTTTCCATTCAGGTCGCGCAGACCATGCATATGGGTGACGCTCAGGGCTCGGTTGGCGTCATAGTCCCAGACCCGAACACCATGTGCGCTGCGCGAACGCGGATGGTCGCCATATCCGGCAGGGGAATAATCCTTGTGAACGAAGCCCTGCACCTGTCCGATGATCGGGAAAGCACGATGCACAAATGTCGCGAGGCCCCACTGCGATGGGATCGAAACGTCGTCATCCCAAAGCACCCCTTGCGCGGCGGGGCAGAAGATCGCGACATGCTCTGGCAGTGCAGCCGCGACATCACGAAACAGGTTGGCGCGTTGCGGCAGGATGTGATCGCCATCACGATAGGTCAGCCAGTCTTTTTCAGACGCAGGGCTGTGTATCACCTCCTGCAAACACAGAATGTCGGGCGCCGTTTCTGCGAGATATGGCAGAAGCGCCCCATGGAGTTTTCCACCCCACCCATTCAGACACATGATTTTCAATAATCGCTCCCACGCTTCTGAGCAGACATTCACTGCAAAGCTGAAAGGAAACAAGTTGGGTTCTTCGCGCAGCCTGTCAGGGACAAAACACAGGCGTTACTGTCCCTGACCAGAAGGACCGTTTTGGGCAGCACTGGAAGGGCTCGCTCGGGGCGCGACCCTTTCAGCGAAGGGCTGCGGACAGAACTTCGGCAAAGGCCTCTGGCGCGTAGGTATACGCTACGTGATCTCCCGGAAAAATCGCCGGTTCCTGCCCGAGCCGTTGAGCGAGCGCCAGGCTGGCCAGATGAGTGTGTTCACCTTCGGTCGCCGCGCCTGCCCCGACCACGATGCGCACCGGACCGTCCACCAACTTCGCAACATCGGGCGTGAAGGCAGTTAGGGGACGCATTCCATGGGCGAAGAAATACTCCATGTTGCCGTTGATCCGTCCGAACGTCGCTGCCTCCTCGGCCGATTGCGGTTCGGGCGGAGCCTCGCCATTTGCCATGCCGCTCACTTCCAGGAAAGTCTGGAAGGCCGACTGAGCGCCACCGTTCTGATAGGCGGTATAAACTCTCTCGTCGGCAGCCAGGGCCTCGCTGGGATCATCGAGAAGCATCACCGCAGGCGGCTCGTGCGCTATGACTGTTGCAATCCCTTCTGGGTAGTTTGCCGCAAGCGCGAGCGCAATTTGCGCCCCGCCGCTGGTGCCGAAAACATGCACCGGGCCATTCCCGAGGTGGGCGATGATCGACGCCATGTCACTGGCTAGGAGCGCAACATCGAGATCGGTGTCCCGTGCCTCGCAGACGCTGCGCGAATTGCAACGAGGGTCAACAGAAACGGTGGTGTACTCATCCGCCAGCGCCTCGGCGAGACCTACAAACACCCCGGCATCCTGCGGTCCGCCGGGAATGAGGAGCAGCAGCGGACCGCTGCCGCGAATTTCGAAGTAGAGCGAGGCACCGTTCACCTCAAGCATCTGGAATTGTGCGGCCATATCAATCGGTCCTGTGCTTTGTGAGATTGCCGTTGAGACGGGCGTGAAGAGTGCGAATGCAGCGGTGCAGACGGTCAGCCTCATCTCATTTGACCCGGTAGAGTCGCACAGGAGGTTTGTGTGCGCGGGAGATGATGCCCTTCGCCTCAAGATCGAGCTGGGCTGCCTTCAGCCACCAGCCTGCCTTGGCACCGCCAGGAAACAGGTCATCCGGCAGTTTTGGCACCAGTGCCGCCTTGGCGTCATCCACCTTCATTCCGGGAGGTTCATCGGGCAGCACCGAAAGCAATGCATCCCGCATGGCGGTGAATTTTACCCGGTCTACCCGCTGGGTGTGCCCAGGGCTTGCGGCATTCTCGATCTCGATCTTGTCTTTCGACATCTCAGAGCACTCCGTTCACGTAGTCAATCTTCGGGGTCCTGAAGCCCATCGGCAGCCAGCTCGCGAACAGCCGGACGAAGAACATGGGCGACGTGCGGGCCGGATGTGGCGCAGCCTCGACCGCTTGCGTCGCCTCGACGCGCTGGCGCACCAGGGTGATCCAGTGTCCGTGGGTGAAATCCAGCATGAGAAAGCTGTTGCAGCAGGTCGCCACCACCCGGCGGGTTGGCGAATCCGGTTTCAGCCGATGTTCGTGCAGGTGCTCGGCACCTTTCAGGCAGGTCACACGATCCTTGCGGAAAACGACATAGGGGACGCCGCCATCCGCCATCTTGACGGGTTCCGCTCCCGGCAGCTTCTCAAGTTCATCCGCAGCCTCGCGACAGCCATCGCAATGACAAACGGTCGTCAGGATCGGAATGCCCCACGCCTCCAGTTCCACTTTGCCGCAGAGGCAGCGAACGCTCGTGGTTTCTGTTGCCATGCCTTCAACTCCCGCCGTTACTTCCCACTGATTAGACTGGACCGTCCAGTTTGATTTGTCAAGGGAAGCGTAGTAGACTTGATCCGACGCGTGAGAAGGGAGGCCTAGAATGTCGAACGGAGCGGAGACCCGCCTTCGCCGAACCCGCGCCAGGATTATCGACGCGGCGGAGGAGGTATTTCCGGAACATGGCTTCCTTGGTGCCAGCATGGATGCTGTGGCCGAACGCGCCAGCGTGTCGAAACAGACCGTCTATGCACACTTCAACAACAAGGAGGCTCTGTTTCTCGAAGTCGTCCAGTCAATGACCACCGAAGCGGCCTCTGAGATTGGAGAAGATCGGGGCGACTCGGAGGTGTTCAGTGAACCGAGCGCGCGCATCTGTCTTACCGATATCGCGCTCGATCAGCTCAGGGTGGTCCTGACGCCCAGGCTCATGCGCCTGCGGCGCATGATCATCGGAGAGGTGGACCGTTTCCCCCTGCTCGGCAAATCGCTCCACGAGACGGGGCCGCAACGCTCGATCCAACGTCTGACGAGGGCGATCTCGCATTACTCTGCAATGGGAGCGCTGAACGTTTCCGACCCGGAGAAGGTGGCCGTGCAGTTCAACTGGATCGTGATGGGAGCGCCGCTGAACTCCGCGATGCTGCTCGGCGATGCAGGCATTCCGAAAGACGCGGCCTTGCGCGAACATGCAGAGGAGGCGGTGGGGTTCTTCCTCGGCGTTTACGGGGGAGAGACGTAGTCTGTTGGACCGAAGTGAAGTTGGCGCTCAACATCAAAGGAAACACGAAAATGGAACGCCACATCAATCGTGTGACCTGCTCCCCTGAGTTGTCCTCGCTTTGAGGTCTGCGGCACATGCGGACAGAACTCAGACGTTTCTGTCACAGGCGATAACCACCATATTTGGCCCATTTTTGTGGCAAGGATTTTATGTCCGGAGCGGGTCATTCAAAATGGCACTGCGAAGGGTGAAGGACGGGCGCTTGCGCCGATCAAGGTTACAGCTGCAACAGTTCTTTAACCAGAAAGAGGCTTTCTGACGATGGCACATGACTGCCAAAGACCTCGCATCGGGTGAAACCGAGCCGGGCGTAGAGACGATGTGAGGCGGAGAGTCTCATCCCGGTCTCAAGTCTCAGCTGCGTGACCCCTTTGTCCATGGCGGCTTGCTCTGTATGCGAGATCAGCAGATTTGCGACTCCCTGCCTTCGCGCCTCAGGGATGACGTAGAGTTTCTTCAGTTCAGCGAAATCCCTGTTCAGGAACAACGCGCAGCACCCGACGGCGCGACCGCCCACCGATGCCACGAACAAAAGAACACTATCGGGCAGAAATGGCTCAATCGAGAATGCGGCCTGCCTTTTGACAGGAAACAACGCCTGCATCGCCGCATGCCCGGCCCAAAGAAGCTCCCGGGCCGATGGGCAGTGCGGATCGGCGCGCTCCACGATTATGGCCATTTCTCCCGCCCTAACAGCAACAGGACAGGATGGTCAGCGATGTGCGGTCAGCGATCTCTTGCGCGACTGATCCGACCACCGTGCGGCGCAGGCCGGAATGGCGGTGCCGACCGATGGCAATTGTGTCGGCCCCGATTTCATCGGCGACGGAGATCAAGGTTAAAGCCACCTTGCCGGTTCGCACAAGGCGCACGGCCCCTGTGTAGCCTGCGTCCGCAGCCCTGCTCAGTGCCGTGGCAAGACAGCTTTCCGCGCCCTCGGGCAAAAGTGGAACCGGCTCCTCGCCGATGCCTTCGTCCCGCATGTATCCGGCCAGCGCCGGGTCGGGTGTCCCTGACCGAGCCACGGCAACAAAAGACAGCCGCGCCCCTAGTGCGACCGCCAGACCGGCGGCACGCTCTGCCGCGATGCAGGCTGCGGGCGAGCCATCTACACCGCAGAGGATATGAGTGATGCCGCCGCTCATGACAGCCACGCCTGATACAGGAGGCCGCTCGACAGCGAGCCGATCACAGCAAAGGCGATATAGAGCGCAAAGACTGGCCGCTTCACCAGCGCGAAGACAGCGATAGCTGCGGGTAACGACGTGACGCCCCCGGCGACGAGGAACGCAAGCCCCGCGCCCGGTGCCATGCCTTGCTCGATCAGGCCAGAGACCAGCGGCAGTGCCGCGTATCCATTCAGGTAAGCCGGAATACCCACAAGGGTCGCCGTGAGGATGGGGACAAAACCCTCGCCTCCAAGGGCAGAGACGATCCATTCAGCAGGAACATAGGCCAGCATCAGGCTTTCCAGCAAAAAGGCCAGCGTCAGCCATTTCACCAGAAACAGTGTCGAGGTAAGGGCTTCTTTCCCGAATTTCGCTCGGCGTTGCGGTTCCTGCCAGAAGCGCCAAACGACCTTGCCCGGCTTGCGCACCGAAGAAGCCCCGCAACCGCCGTTGCCGACCCCCGGCCTCAATGGGTCGGATAGGTTACCCGCCCGGGTCAACGCAAAAGTGACATAGCCACCGAACAGGCCAAGGCCGATGGCGGCCAGCGTCTTGGCGATGGCGAATTCGACGCCCAGAAGCCCCGATGTCAGCACGAACATCGACGGGTCGATGACGGGCGATGCCAGCCAGAAGGCCATGACAGCGGACAAGGGAACGCCCATGGACAGAAGCGCCGCAATCAACGGGATCACTCCGCAGGAGCAGAAGGGTGAAAGGCCGCCAAAGGCCGCTGCCAATGCGATCATCGTCAGGGGCGATCCGGCAAAGACGCGTGCGATCAGGTTGTCCGCCCCACTTGCCGTGGCATAAGCCGCAACGGCGATGGACAGGATCAGGAAAGGCGCCGTCCCGTAAAGCGCATCGGCCACAAACCAGGTGCTGGTCGTCGCCTGCCCGACGTCGATCAGAAACATAACCAGTAGGATCGCCAGACTGGTCAACCAGACGCGCTGCCGCGATGCGAATCGTCGAAGCGTCTCCCCCGAACCGAACCTTGGAGCAGTTGATATTTCTGACATGGCGACGACTCCGGTTTTATAGTTATGTTGAGCAAAAAAGGGGTTCAGGCCGCATCCGTCCGGCGCTGTACGCCGGAACAGCATTCTTCCTGAAGATAGGCGGTAATCCGCGCCATGGCGGGAAAGTCCGGTCGATTGATGATCTCCCGCCCTTGCCGCTCCTGGATCACAAGACCCGACTGGACCAGCATCCGCAGGTGATGGGCCAACGTCGATGCCGGAAGGCCGAGATCCTCGACCAGTTGCCCCACGCTGAGGCCTGCATCGCCGGCGCGCACGAGCAGCCGATAGACCCCGAGGCGCGCTTCATGCCCCAGAGAGGCCAGCGCTTGAGCGATCTGTTTGGGTTTTGCCGAGTCTGTCATCGCTACAAAGTAACGACTATACTAGTTATGTAAAGATGATTCGGTCCTGATGTGAAGGATGACGACGGGGGACTGTTGTCTGGACAGCGAGCGGCCCAACTTGGTCTCTCAGCCAGACGCATCTTGCCCAAGGCCCCGTCACAACTCCCAACCCAAATCCCTGTCGCGTTCGCGCTGTCTTTCCAGCTCAAGCTGGCGCTGCCGCTCGCGCTCTTCCTCCAGCCTTCGCTGCTGCTCGATCCTCGGATCGGACTTGCCCCGCCCAAGCACCTGCTTAAGCCGGTCGCGGATGGCGTCGGCTCCGGCTTCATGGCCGGTGCCATCTGCCCCAAGATCACGCCCGGCAATGCGCGCCAGGCGTTGCTTGATCTCATCCTGGTCCAGTTCTTTCACCTGCCGCCCTGCGACGGCGCGCAACGCCGCCAACCCGGCGCTGACGTGGCCGAGGCCTTCTTCCCGCGCCTCGGCCCAGGCATCTCGCGCCAGATCCAACCGCTCGCGCATTTCGACAAACATGGCTTTAGCCTGGCGCACAGCGTGCACCCGCGCGCCCCTCTGGGTCAGCGGTTCATAATCGCGGCCCTCGGCCTCGGCGGCAAATTGTTCGCGGCGCTCAATGGCATTGGCGGCGGGGCCAAGCTTCAGCTCCGGCTCGCGATCCAGCTCTTCAGCCTTCAACATGTCGCCAAGGGACAGCGCTTGTTCGCGTTGCACCTCTAGGGACCGATGATCGACGCGCTCAACCTGCCCTGCCAGTTCAAGGGCATGGTTTTGCAGCTCGGCCCAAACACCGCGCATCGCCTCTATCTCCGGCCCGCCGGTGCTGGCCGCATCGAGAATGCGGGTTTTGTCAGTCAGCCCCTCGGCGGACAAAACGCGGGTGGTCGTCAGAATGTGGGCGTGATGATTGCGCTGATCACCCTCGCGGTGCGGCGCATGGATCGCCACGTCCGCTGCCACGCCATAGCGCTCGACGAGCTGCGCGGCGAAGGCCCGCGTGATCTCGATCCGCGCGGCATCCGACAGCTCGGACGGCAAGGCCAGCTCCCATTCGCGGGCGGTCACAGAGTTGGACCTGGTCTCACGCGCCTCGGCGGCATTCCACAACGCGGCGCGGTCCTGCGCCCATTCCGGTGCATCATCGGGGGCGAGAATGAAGCAGGCCTCTACCCCGCGCTTGGCGGTGTAGTCGTGCATGCGCCCTTCCCGGTCGCACTCGATGACAGAGGCCGACCGATAAGCCGCCGCCGCCGTGGCGGATCGCCCGGCGCTGCGTTTGACTGTTTTGACCGAGAGATGATAGCTCGCCATGGCCGCGCCCTACCGATCCGGCAACGGGCAAACGCAGGCAGATAGCCCGGCAGGCAAACAGGCAGACATGCAAACAGGCAGGCTGTCTGCTGACCATCCGGGCGAGCATGCCACCGCGCAAACAGGCAGACATGTAGCCACGCCGACAGGCGGGCGATCATGTTTCCAGTGACGCGCGGGGCCATCGCCAGGATGGGCAACCGTTTGCCAAATAAGCGCAGCGCGGCAACCCCGATCCGGCAGACAGTCCCGCTCTCGGGACAGGCAGAACCGGATCGCCCTCTGGCGCTGGCGCCCTCGCGGAACCGCCCCGCTCTCGGGGCAAGTTCCAACGAGGGCGGCAGGGACAGCGGGGCGTGATCCAAGCCGCGCAAGGCTTGACTTGGGAAGGTTTGGAAGGGGCAGCGCGCCCTTCCATTCCGATGCGTCGCATCGGATGGGGACGCCGTCGGCGGGGGGCCATGCCCCCAAAGAGACCGCACGCAAATCTCGGAAGCGCCACAGGCGATGGAGAATTTGCATAAGTGCGCCCTTGTCCTGTTCGGCCTACGGGTAGCCGCTTGACCTTGCCTCGTCAATGCTCCATTCAACCCAAAGATGTTTTGAATGTCCTGCGTGTGTGAAGGTACGAATGGCTGAGACAGAACTAGACCGCGCCGAAAAGCGCTACGCCCAGGCCAAGGCCAGGCTCCTCGCCCTGAAGAACCGGGAAGCGACGAAGGCGCGCAAGCTGGACACACGGCGCAAGATCATCCTGGGCGGCGCGCTGGTCGATCTGGCGGAACGGGATTCCAACGCTGCCGCCATGATCGAACGCCTGATCCGCAACCTGCCCCGCGAACAGGACCGCAAGGCCTTCGAAGGCTGGGATGCGAAGCAGCCCGCCAAGGCAGAAGATCCCACCGCCCCGCCTTCCGCCGCTCCGGGGTCTGCCCTGCCAGCGTCTCTGCAGAAGCGGACGCAGCATCTGGCTTCCTCAAAGAGCCAGCCCTCGTAAGGTCCAAGCGCAGCTTGGCCTCCCCTGCCCTTCCAACCGGACTTCATCATCTTGCAGTATGTATTCTCCGCCCTGGGGCTGCTGTCGCGGCTCTCCCTCTTTGTCGTCGTCACCCCGATCCTCGCCGGATGGTTATTCGTCTGGATGGTGATCGCCACCGGTTTTGCCTGGTTCGCCTGGCTGATCGTGATCATCATCCTCTCAGACGTACCGATGGGCGAAGCCCTCTGGCATTGGTTCGTGTTCTGGCCGATGACGATTACCGGCTGGATCGTCGGCGCAAGTGACTGGTCAAACCGGACCGGCATCAAACTCTGGGGGCGCAAGGCAGGCGATAGCCACGGCTCGGCGCGCTTTACCACCCGGAAAGAACGCGCGGCTTTTGAAGGCGGCGCGGGCCTCCTGATCGGT